>JBDSFL010000395.1:0-8177 GCA_039919545.1 Thermoanaerobaculia bacterium
TGCCGGCCGAGACGCCCGAGGGGCGCGCCACGCTCTACATCGGCGACGGTTCATCCGCCTCGGCGCTACGGCTCGCGCTGAACCCCGTCGAGCCGCGCTCGCTCGCGGATTTCCGAACCTGGGTCTCCTCGCTCGTCCCCTCCGACAAGCTCGTCGCTTCCCTCGTCGTCCCCTCCCGCGGGGCGGCCACCGGGGTGGGCACGTTTTCGTCTCTTCCTCCCACCACCGCCGCGTTGCTGGCTGGCGCTTCGGAGTCCGTCGATTCGCGCGGCGAGGTCTCCGCGCGCCTGATCGGTGAAGAGTTGATCTCGTTCGACAACCCGCTCAGCGGTTCCGTCCGGCTCGAATTCGACGTGGAAAGGCCTCGCTCCTGATGACCAGTACGCACCGCGCCTTCGGCCGAGGCCTCCGCCTCGCGCTTCTGCTGCTTCCGTTTTCCGTCGCGCCGGCTCTCGAGGCGGCCTCGCCGCGCATCGCCGCCACCGCGAGCGCGAAGGAATTTCTCGCGGGCGACGCGTTCGGCACCGTGATCACCTCGGAAGGGCACCTCACGCTCGGAAAACCCTTCGGAGCCCGCAGCTGGCCCGACGACGCTTCCGACGCCGTCATCTTTGCGGCGGCCTCCGACGCCTCGGGACGCATCTACGTCGCGACCGGAGGCGGCATCGGCCGCCTCTTCGTGTCGGACAGCGAAGGCCGCGTCACGCTGCTGTTCAGCTCACCGGAGCCGAACGTCACCGCCGTGGCCACCGCGCCCGACGGAACTCTTTATTGCGCCACGTCCCCGAATGGACGTATCTACAAGGTCGATCCCGGCCGGAAAGACCCGCAGCAGTCGGGAACGGCCGTCGGAGATCCAAAAGAGGCCGCGATCTGGGCGCTGGCTTTCGCCCCGGACGGCACCCTCTACGCCGGCACCGGAAACAAGGGACGGATCTATCGGCGCACCGGAAAAGGAAGTCTCGAGCTGTTCAAGGAGATCGAAGACACCCACGTGCGCACGCTCACGGTGGGCAAGGACGGCACGGTGTTCGCGGGTACTGCGGACAAGGGCCTGGTCGTGGCGATCACGCCCGAAGGCGTCACCCGGACGCTGCACGATTTCGCCCGGCCCGAGGTCGTCGGCCTCGCCGTCTCCAAGAATGGAACGCTCTTCGCGGTGGCGACCTCGGTCGAGCCGTCACCGCTCGGCGCGTCACTACCGGATTCGAAGGTCCGCGGCACGCCGCCCGCCGCCGCGTCGAGCGACACGCCGAAGGGGAGCGTCACCGTGACCACCGGTCCTGCCCGGCTTCTTCCCGCACCGAAAGAAGCTGGCGGCAAGGAGCTCGGCTCCGAGATGGTCGCCATCGCCCCGGACGGATTCGTGGAGCCCGCGTGGGTGCTCTCCGACGAGACGACCTATTCCCTTCGGTACGACCCCCGGCTCGACGAGCTCTTCCTTTCGACGGGCCCGCGCGGGCGCATCTACAGCTGGCACGATCGCCATCTCCGCCTCGAGCAGCAGACCGAGCAGAAGCAGGTCGTCGCAGCTCCCGTGGTGGGCCAGGGTTTCGCCGCGGTCACGATGAACGCGGCGGGAGTCTTCCGCACGAAGGCCGGAGCGGAGGGAGCTCGCGGGTCCTTTCTATCAGCGGTGAAGGATGCGGGACGACTTTCACTCTTCAGCCGGCTCCGCTTCGAGGGCGACGTCCCCCGCGGGGCGTCGGCGTCCTTCAGCGCGCGGAGCGGAAACTCGGAGAAGCCGGACGGCACCTGGTCGCCGTGGGCCCCCATCACGCCTACAGACGCCAAGCCCAATGGCGGTTCGGCCGTGCTGCCGGCGAGCCGCTATTTGCAGTGGAAGGTCGACCTGACCGCCGCGCCCGATGGCAAGGTCCCCACACTGGAACGCGTGGAGATCGCCTACCTCGAGCGCAACGCGCGGCCCATCATCGAGAACGTCACCGTGCTCGAGCCGGGCGCGGTCTATCCCCGCACCGGCTCCTCCGCATCGGCCGTCCTCGCCGTGACGAGCCCGGACGAGAACGGCATCTTCACGGGACTCGAGTCGCCGCGCGATTCCGCTCCCGAAGGGCCCGGAAAGAAGCTGTACCGCAAGGGCTACCGGACGGTCATCTGGAAGGGGACCGATCCGAACGGCGATTCGCTGCGCTACGACCTGGAGGCGCGGCGCGAGGAGAGCACGACCTACTTTCCGCTGCGCCGCGACCTGGAGGAAAGCTATTACTCGTTCGACAGCAGCGCTCTGCCTGACGGGCGCTATCGCTTCCGAGTGTCCGGTACCGACAAGGTCGCGAACCCCGAGGGGCAGGCGCAGTCGGAGAGCGAGGAGTCGGGCCTCGCGCTGATCGACAACACGTCCCCCGCGCTCCTGGCCGACGCGAGGAAGAGCGCGGGAGAGGAGCTCGAGCTTCGCTTCACCGCCACCGATGCGCTCTCGCCCATCGTGAAGGCAGATTGGGCCCTCGACGCGGATCGCTGGCGTCTCCTCGCGGCGGATGACGGCGTGTCCGATTCGCTCGTCGAGCACTACCTGGTGCGCGTGCCGAAGGGGACCCGCGGCATCGTGGCGGTGCGGGTGCAGGACGCCGCGGGTAATTCCACCGCCGTCTCGGTCGACCTCACGAAAGAGAGCCGATGAAGACGAGGGGTTTCGGGCGGCGACATCTCGCCGCGATCCCTTTTCTCCTTCTCGCCATCGCGGGGTGCGGCGCCCGCGGCAAGGACCAGACGTCGGTCATTCACCGCCGCCTCGAGGGAGAGCCCGCCACCCTCAACGTCCTCCTGATCACGTCGGATCCCGACATGGTCGTGCTCGCGCTCCTCTCGCGGAACCTCCTGGACTACGACGCGAACCTCGAGCTCGTGCCGGGCCTGGCTGAATCGGTCGTGCCCGACGAGTCGCATCTGGCCTATACAGTCACCCTGCGCCAGGGCGTTCGCTGGGAAGACGGCTCGCCCGTCACCGCGGACGACGTGGCCTACACGATCCGCACCCTGATGGACCCGAAGACTCCCGCCTTGAACCGGCGAGGGTTCTTCGAGGGTTTCGAGCGGGTGGACCGCGTGGACGACCGCACCGCCCGGGTCGTCTTCAAGTTCCCCAGCGCCGGCCGCCTCGACGCGTTCAACCTTTCGCTCCTGCCTGCGGCGAAATATGCGGGCACCGACATCAACACCAATCCGCGCAACCGCGCGCCGCTCGCCAACGGCCCCTACCGCCTGGCCCGCTGGGATGCGGGGCACTCCCTCGAGCTCGTGCGCAACACGCAGTACTTCGGTGAGAAGCCTCCGGCCGAGCGCGTCGTGTTCCGCGTCGCGCCCGATTCCAGCTCGTCCTTCCAGGCGCTGCTCACGGGAGATCTCGACGAGACGCGGCTCGACTTCGAGCAGAAGAAGCGGCTCGACGCGCAGGCCGGCGTGCCCGCGCGCTCGCTCGTGAACGAGAGCCTCGGGTACTCGTACATCGGCTGGAACAACAGGAATCCGCTCTTTTCGGAGGCCCGAGTGCGCCGCGCCCTCACGCTCCTCCTCGATCGCGAGACGATCGCGAAAACTCTTTACGGCGGCCTCGCGCGCCCCTCGAACGGGCCCGTCCCGCCGGGTCTCTGGTCGCACGATCCCTCGATCGCGGCGTGGCCCTACGATCCGAAGCGTGCCGAGGCGGACCTCGACGCGGCCGGCTTCAAGCGCGGCGCCGACGGCGTGCGGGCCCGCGCGGGAAAGCGTTTCTCGTTCCGTCTGTCGTTCGGCTCCGGCTCCGATCTGCAGCGTCAGGTCGCGGAGCTGACTCAGCAGTCCTACCGAAAAGCGGGCATCGAGGTGATCCTCGCCCCGCTCGAATGGTCGGCTTTCTCGACGCAGGTCGACGCGGGGGAGTTCGAAGCGTGCGCCCTGGCCATGGCGCTGGATCCCAATCCCGACCTCTCCCTCAACTGGCACTCGTCGCAGGTTCCGCCGAACGGTTTCAATTCCGTCTTCTACGTGAACCCGAAGGCCGACGCGCTGATGGACCGCCTGAAGACGACGTTCGACCGCGAGGACGCCAAGAAGCTCTACGCCGAGCTGGCGCGGCTGATCCACGAGGACGAGCCCGTGACGTTCCTCCACACGGTCACGATCAAGTGGGGCGTGAATCGACGCATCGAGGATGTGTCGAACTCGGTGTACGGTCTCTTCCTCTTCTGGCCCGGGGCCGCGTCGTGGCGGCCGGTGAGAGTCAAGGCCCCGATCTGAACCCCACGGGACGCAGCGCCGCGTCCCGTAACATTCCGCTCGCATGTTCGGTTTCGTGCTGCGCCGTCTCGCCGTGGCTCTCGCCACCCTGCTCGGCGTCCTGACGCTCGTCTTCTTGTTCATGTCGCTGGCGCCGGGGGATCCCGCCCGCCTCGCCGCCCATGGAACCGGGCGATCCGTGGCCGGTCCCTCCGCCGAGGCGCTGGACGCGTTCCGCACGACCTACGGACTCGACCGGCCGCTCCCCGCGCGCTTCGGCCGCTGGCTGCTGCACGCGTTCACGCTGGATTTCGGCCGCTCCTTCCAGGACGGCCGCGCGGTTCGCGAGCGCATCGTCGAATCGATTCCCGCCACGCTCTTTCTGAACGCCGGCGCGCTGCTGCTCGCGATCCTCATCGCGGTACCGTGCGGCGTCTTCTCCGCGCGCCATCCCGGAGGCGGCTTCGACCGCATTTCCGGCGTGGTCTTCGACGTGACGTTCGCAGCGCCGTCGTTCGTCATCGGGATGCTCCTGCTCCTCGTCTTCGCCGTGAGGCTGGGCTGGACGCCTCTCTTCGCCGATGCGGGCTCCGGCTGGCGAGGCATCGCCCTCCCCATCGCCACGCTGGCGCTGGCCTCGGTCGGTTTTCTGGCCCGCTTCGTGAGGAGCTGCGTACTCGACGCGCTGCGCTCCACCGCCGCTCTGGCGGCACGCGCGCGGGGCGAAGGCGCTGCCGCGCAGATCACGCGAGCCCTGCGGCGCTCGGCCGTCCCCTTCGCTGCGATGGCGGCGGCCCTGGTGCCGACCGCGCTCTCGGGTTCCGTGCTCGTCGAGCGCCTCTTCGCCATCCGCGGGTCGGGGGGGTTGCTTGCCGAAGCGGTGTTCGCGCGGGACACGCCGACGATCCTGGGCCTGACGCTCTTCGTCGCCGCCGCGGTCGTCGTGGCGAGCGTGCTCTCCGACCTCGTCTCCGCGATCGCCGACCCGCGGACCCGCGACGAACCCCGGACCGAGGCGATCCGCGCGCGGACCGATTCCTGAATGCAGAATCGTGAAGGCGGCCTCGTGAAGCGGGCATCGTGAAAGCGCGAAACGGCGGCGCCCTCGCCCGCTCGGCCATCGGCGCGTGCCTCTTCCTCGCCGTCGCCCTGCTCGCCCCGCTGATCGCCACCGATCGCCCGTGGATCCGCGCGCAATCGGGAGAGGTGCTGCTCGGCGCCCCCGTGCCGTGGGCTCCGGAATCCATCGACCTCTCCGCCCGGCTGCGCCCGCCGGATCGAACGCACTGGCTCGGCACGGATGATCTGGGACGCGACGTGCTCTCGCGATTGATTCACGGCACGCGTGTCTCGGTTTCCGCCGGCGTGATCGCGTCCGTTCTCGCGATCCTCATCGGAGCCCTCCTCGGCTCGGCCGCGGGGTTGGGCGGGGGAGGTCTCGACCGGACCGTCCTCTTCGGTATCGACATCGTCCAGGCGCTGCCGGCGCTCGTGCTGGTGGCGGCGGGCGCCGCCTTCCTGAGTCCGTCATTCCTTACGGCCGCTTTGCTCATCGCGGCGACGGGGTGGACTGATTGTGCCCGCATCGTGCGCGCCGAGTCGCGGCGCATCCGATCGCTGCCGTTCGTGGAAGCCGCGCGTGCGTCCGGCTCGTCGAGAAGCCGCATCCTCACGCGCCACGTGCTGCCGCACGCCCTCCCGCCGGCGCTCGCCACGGCGCCCTACGTGCTGGGCGCAGCCGTGCTCACCGAGGCCTCGCTCTCGTTTCTGGGCCTCGGCACGCCGCCGCCGACACCTTCGTGGGGGCGTGCGCTGGCCGATGCGCGCGGGATCATCACGGAAGCGTGGTGGTGCGTTCTTCCTCCCGCTCTCGCCCTCCTTCTGCTGATCCTTTCCGCCCGCCGGCTCGGAGACGCGCTCTCCGAAGCCAAGTCCGATTAGAATCGGCGCGTTTGAAAATAGCTGTCTACCCGGGGACCTTCGACCCGATGACGAATGGCCATGTGGATCTGATCCGTCGCGGCTGCCGGATCTTCGATCAGGTCCTCGTCGCCGTTCTGACCAACACCGAGAAGTCACCCGTCTTCAGCGTCGAGGAGCGGATGGGGATGATCCGCTCCGTCTTCAAGAGTCAGCCGAAGGTGCGCGTGAAATCGTTCTCCGGGCTCCTCATCGACTTTCTCCGCGAGGAGAAGGCGAACGTGGTGGTGCGCGGCCTGCGCGTGGTCTCGGATTTCGAGTACGAGTTCCAGATGGCGTTGATGAACCGCCGGCTCGATCCGGGCGTGGAGACCCTCTTCCTGACGCCGAAGGAAGAGCTCACGTACCTGTCGAGCCGCCTCGTGAAGGAAGTTCATCGCCTTGGTGGTGACGTGAGCGGGCTGGTGCCCGCGCTGGTCCTGCGGGCGCTGGCCCGCAAGCTGCCGCCCACGAGATCGTGACGGAGCCCCGAGCCGCGTGGCGCGAAAGCGCCGCCGTCGAGGCGGGCGTGGCCCTGCTGGTCGCCCTCGTCGTCGGCACGGTCGCCGGGATCCTGCGCGCGCCGGGAGTGCTGTATGCCGATTCCGGCGAGCTGCTCACGGCCGTTGCCCGGAAAGGGATGGCGCATCCTCCCGGCTTTCCGCTCTACCTGCTGCTCGGAGGCTGGTGGCTCGACCTCACGAAATTCCTCTCCGCGACCACCGCGTCGCGCTTGAACCTGTTCTCGAGCGTGTGCGACGGTGCGACGGCGGGCTGCATCGCGGCGTCCGCGTCGTGTGCCTTTCGACGCGTGAATCCGGGGCTCTCACCCGGCGTGCGTCTGGCGCTCGTGGCTCTCGCGGGCTTCCTCGCGGGCTTCGGCCCCACGCTGTTCGATTTCTCCCTCGGCATCGAGGTCTACGCCCCGCACGCGTTCTTCATCGCGGCCGCGCTGCTGTTCGCGGTGCGCGCGGGCGGAGCGGACGACCCGCGCACGCGGCGCTGGTGCACCTTGCTCGCGGGGCTGGGAGCCGGCGGGGGCCTTGCGATTCACCACGCGACCATGGTGGTGGTTCTTCCCGGTCTCGCCCTGCTCCTCTGGGGCGAGGAGGCTCGCGCGGACCGCTGGAAAAGGGTAGGTCTGTTCGTGCTGGGGCTGGCCCCGGGGCTCGGCACCTACGCCCTCCTGCCGCTGCGAGCGCGCCACCAGCCCGTCCTGAACTGGGGCGACCCATCGAACGCGTTTCGCTTCTGGAACCACATCACAGCTCACGACTACCAGGTCAACATCGAGAACTCCCTGTCCACGATCGTCGACCATGCGGGCCGCTTCCTGGATTCCTATCGCGCCGAGTTCTCGCTCGCGGGGCTGGCGCTCGCCGCGGCCGGAGCCGTCCTGCTCTTCCGCAAGGGACGCTGGGTCGGCGCGGGGCTGCTGCTGGTGATCCTGGGCGATATCGCGTTCGCAGTGCGCTACGAGATCGCCGAGGATCAGGCCGCGTATTACATCCCCACGTTTCTCGCCACCGCGCTCCTGGTCGTGCTCGGGCTGGCGGCCCTCCTGTCGCGGATTCCCCCACGGCGGCTCGCGCTGCGCAACGCGGCGGTCGCGGCGTCTCTGGTGGCTGCCACGGCTCTCATCGCCCACAACGTGAACTCCCGCTCGCGCTCGGGCGACCGCCGGGCGATGGAGTCGGTGGAAAATTTCCTCGCCTCGGCTCCGCAAGGCTCGGTCGTGTTCACACCCGAGTGGAATCTCTACGCCCCCGTGCTCGCGGCCCGCGACGTGGACGGCAAGCGGCCCGATCTGCTCGTGATCGACATCCTGCTCCTGCGGCGGGGCTGGTACCTCGATGCGTTCGCCAGCCGTCATCCGGAGCGCTACCAGGAGGTCAAGGAGGCTTTCGATTCCTATCGCGCGGCGCTGGCCGGCTGGGAAGAGCGGCGCCCGTACGACGGCGACCAGCTCACGCGTCTGCTGAACGGCTTCACCGAGAGCC
>JBDSFL010000407.1:0-8492 GCA_039919545.1 Thermoanaerobaculia bacterium
GCGCGCTTGCTCAGGCGAGATAGCTCCGCGATCTGCTCATCGCCACGCGCACTTGCGAAGCTCACGGAGTCGTCATCCTGACCCGAAGCGTCTTCGAAGCCGTCGATCAGGACCGTGGCGCCAGACAGCTTGCGCGCGCAGGGCCGGCACGAACGTACGTGCTCGTCGAAACGCTCGTCCTTTGATCCCCTCGCGAGAGCGAGGAGATCCCTGGCGGAAGGGTGTGTTATCCGAGCCATTGCAGCAGCCGATTGAGGCATCGATCGATGCGCTTCCACGTGGCGTTGACGGTGACTCCGACCCGGCTTGCGGTTTCGGCGAGCGTGTACCCCGAGATGCAATACGTGTGGATCAACTCCCGGCAGGCTGGGCTAATGCGTTGCATCGCTCCCCGTACTGAGATGCCTGCGATGATGCGCGGAATCGGGTCGTCTCCCTCTCCGGCCGCAGTTGCTGTAGCCTGGAGCGCAGTTCCTTCGCGCCTTCGCGCACGAAGAAGGTCGATACAGCCATGGCCGAAGCTCGTGCGCAGGTACGCCTCTGCATTTCGAGCCCGAGGACGCCTCGAGTACAGCTTAGCGAACACCTCCTGCAGCACATCCTCAGCGTCCTGCTGGCTCAGGCCGTACCGCAGAACGCCGACCTGTAGGAGGGACGTACGAAGCGTCCGAGCGAGGTCGTCCCAGTCCCAGTCACCCTTGGAAACGGCCGGTGGCTGAGCGTCGTTCGGCACACCGCCTCGTCGGAGCGAGACGGATGCCCGAGCTTTCGATCGGATCGGTACCGGGGCCATGCGAGATTCCTACCGCGAAGCATACCGCGTCGGAGTTTCGTTGCAGGGTGCTCGTCGCGACTCCGCGAGGACCCGAAGGGCCTTTCGAAGTGAGACGGAGTTCTCCGGTGTCACCGCCCATCTAGAACTATCTCTTGGCTAGGGAGACTTCTCCGTGACGGGGCGGGACTGCGCCTTCGCGACGTCGACGATGGTCCGCCAGAGTGCGATGCGGGAGAGCTTTCGCCAGGGCAGGACGCGATGCAAGAGGATCAGCGCGCCGAGCCGACACCTTCTGAGGCACGCAGAGCGCCTTGGCGGCGGATCCGAGAACAAAGCGTCTCAGCATCGAAGTTCCTCCTCTTGAAACGAGTGAGTCGCGTTGGCGGGTGGCTGGGGCCGGAATTCCATCCACCAATCGTGTTGATGAAGCTGATGATTGCGGTCGTATGTAGCTTTCGCGGACACAATGATCGCGCTCTGGAGTGCCGGGGATGTCCTGAAGCCGGGAAACAGCCGGGGTTGCAGCTCGTGTTCCACTTCATCCAGTCCCAGAAGTAGGCCCGCGACCCCCGAATTCGGGAATGCGTCGACCAGACCCTCGATGGCGGTCACGTCTGGCCGGAACCCCTCATCCAGCTCAACTCGTCGTTCGAACCGGCAGTGAGAGTCGAGGAACTCGTCTCAGCTGCCGTCCTTCGCTCGGAATGCGGTCGGATCTTCCGAAAGAGAAAGTAGGACACCGGCGGCGCCGGAGAGCCGCTCCGGATCACCTGCACGAGTCAGAGGCGGTCCGGACGGCTCGGACCGGTGAAAGCTACGTCCTCACGACCGGGACCGGTCGGGGAAGAGCTTCGCGTACGTCGTCTCCATCGGCTCACGTTCTTCGCTGAGGCTTGGGAAGGGGATCCAGCCGATCGTCGTCTACCCGATGAACGCGCTCGCCAACAGCTAGTTCGGCGAGCTACAGAGGTTCCTCACGGACGGCTACGAGCCCAGGAACAGTCCGGCCCGCTTGAAGCGCTACACGGGTCAGGGTTCGGACGAGGACATGCAGCGAATCCTCGTGAACCCGAGAGACATCCTCCTCACGAACTACGTCATGCTCGAGTTGATCCTGACTCGGCCGCAGGAGAAGCAGCTCGTCGAGCGGGCACAGAGCCTCCGCTTCGCGACGCTCGTCCTCGCCGTCCATCGAGACGATGAACCCGCGACCCGAAATCGCGTATCCCTGCCGGACGCTCGCGATGAGGGCACGACAGTACGCAACCGCTTCCTTCATCTGAGGTTTCAGGGCTCCTAGGTCGCCCTAGCCGGCTGCAGCCCGGTATCGAGAATTCCATTCTAGTATCGAGAGGGAAGTCTCTGCTTCTTGAACTCTAACCGCCCGAATACTGTATCCTTCCGCTCCTCGAGCGTTGGCGATGATGGCCGGACTCACTCCCGCGCCTCTTGCCGACAATTCATGAGAACGCCAGCGTGGCTCAAGACTCGGCGTGACAGTCGGGAGAGACCGGCCCTTTTCGGCATCTCTTGCCTCTGGGCGATCGGACCCCGAAGTCCCTGTCGCAACCGCCTGGGATCTCCAACTCCGATCGCGCCTCTGAATTCCTAGAACATCGTCAATGTGCAGTCCTGAGCGAACCCGCACCGAAGAGGACGAGGACGCGGCGGCCGCCGAAATTCGTGAGAGGGTCGAGCAGAACGGGCACCCTCAAGAAAATGTCGGGACCACTCGTTTCCCGTTTTCGATACCTGTCCCTCCCCAAAGAGACGAAAAATATTCTCGTGCCATCGTCTGTTTTGTGGTCATTTCCCGTTCAAGTTACTGCCCGATGGGATGTTGGGAGTTAGCGAGACTTCGGGCAGATTTGCAGAGACGTAACTGTCCCTCACATTTTGGTGGATTTATGCCTTGAGGGATTTTGCGATTTTGGGGTCATTTTTCAGTCAGGGCACTGGAGGTGACGCAGGTGGGGTTCCTAGTCCTCCTTGCTCCCAATGGCGTTCATGGGATACCGTCCGCGCTTCCTTGGAGTGAGTTCCTTCCATTCTTGGCGAAAGTGTCCTGCAACCTAGCCACTCTTCGCAGCCAGAAGACTAGGGCGTGTCCCGGTTCTTGACCGGCGCGTCCAAGCGAATGACATGACTGTCTTGGCCTACATAAAGAGGTTTCGTTGATGTATTCCTGGCGAAGAGTTCCCGCGTCGAATCGTAAGAATGGCTGGAATTCGACAGGCGGTTTCCAGCTTCGGCGACATCGAGGAGCCGTGGTGGATCAGTTCCTAAGGGTCCAGAACCTAATGGACGCCGATACAATTGTTGCTCCGCTAATGTCAGGCATCGTTGAAGGATCCGAACGCGGCGCTATGCAGCTTGTGATTCGAAACCAAGAAATCGAGAACAGCCTGGGGTTGAAGTGATGTGGATCTTTTCTCGACATGTCACCGCGATGCCAGAACGCAGTGATGCCTACGACGTGTTCGACCGGCGCGCCGGCGAGGATGCTGTTCTATTTTTTGGAGTGGTAGTCGATGCGCCCTCCTTACGCCAGTTCCAAGTGCTTAGTCGGGTCGAAAAAATGATCCGCTCAATGCAATGGGATGGCGCCCGCGAGTCCATTTTCCCAGCGTTAGATGAGCTCTGTTCCCGCGTTGTAGCGGACGACATGGTTGCTCAAACTGGAATCAAAGCACGCGAGGGTGGTGGTGTATCGATAGGTGGCCTCTGCCGAGCGAATGGCGGAAGCCTCGTCGCATTTCGAATTGGTCGTTTCCGGTTAGTTGTAGGCGACAGGATTGCGCTCCACGAGGAGACACTGCACCGCGAAGAGCTTGAGCGAGGGTTTCAGCCGGAGGATGTCCAATTGTTCCAGCCGCCCTCGCGATGCCTTCCTTCGGACCGAATTAGAGAGACTGACCTGGTCTGGATCGAGAACATCGACAAGCCGGTATCGATGTTCCATGCGAAGCCTTTTGATCTTGAACGTAAGGGATCGAATCCCCGCATCGATATTAGTGCTGAGTGGCGCTGAACCACATCGCTCCGCCTGGGATGAAGCGTGCCATGTCTACATTCTTCATTAAGACGAGCGGAACGATGAGCATCCATGCTTAAGGCCCTGCTGAAGACCAGCGGGGAGGGGCGCACGGCGCGAGCCGCGGAACACCTTCGCCTTGCCGAGCGCGCGATGAAGCGCGCGCGAGCCGAGGCGCTGAAGATCGACCTGGCGCCCGACGACGGTCTCCGCCTGACCGCGTGGGGTGCAGTCTTCGTGGCCATTGACGACGCCTCGGACTTAGTGAACGCGCTGAAGCTTCTCGTCGTCGAAGAGATGCAGGAGCTTCTCGAGCGAGGGAGCGGGCTCTCGGCGGAGGACAAGCGTGAGCTGTCGGCTGGAGTCCGGGCGATCCAAAAACAGATCAGGCGGCGCTGAAGCGCAGCGCGGAGGAGGCGAGTGATGGCGAAGAGCGGGAAGACGACTGGAGGGGCCGAGGCGCGAGTCACGCGACACTCGCGCGACCTGGCGCTCGAGCTGAAGAAAGCCCAGGCCGCGCTCACGAAGGCGCAGGCGATCGCGACCAAGCTCGCGAAATTGCTTTCGGCGTCGGCAAAGCCGTTCGTCACGCGACCTTCGCGCGACCTGTAAAGGAAAGGGGAAAGAATGGCATTCCGTGGGACGCTGAAGAACTTCTTTCCGGACAAAGGTTTCGGCTTCATCAAACCGGACGCCAATGACGACGAGTTCTTCTTTCACGTGTCGAGCTTTCGGGACAGCTCAGGGATCAGACCAGTAGAAGGGGAGCCGGTAGAGTTTGACCTCGGGCCGGATCCGAAGGATGGCCGCCAGGTCGCGCTTGACGTGACGAGGCTGGAGCCGCGCTGTTTCGGAGAGGTAACGTCCTTTGATTACGGTTGGGGAAAGGTCAGGCCGGACGGAACCGCGGACAGCGTATTTGTGCATCATAACGACATCGTGGGCCGAGGGGGGTTCAAGAACCTCGAGATCGGCGAGCGCGTGGAGTTTTCGATCATCGACGCGGAGAAGGGGATGAAGGCGGTGCGCGTCCGACAGATGATGGACACCGGGCCGCCTCTGGAGCGCTTTGCGATTCTCAGGAGCCTCGACGAGAGGCTCGATGAGCTGGCGAAGAAGCTCGCCCAGCCTGAACCTTGGGACTACAAGCACACGCCTTCGTCGCACCCGTTGCCGATTCTTCGTAGCTACCTCTACTACACCTTCGCGAGGCTCGAATCCCAAGGGAAGCTCAAGGAGTCGAAGGATGAGAAGGCAAAGTCCATCGCGTGCTTCAACACCGGCCTAGTCACCGAAGGTCAGGAGGAGATCTTCGCGTTCTTCTTCGAGAATCCGCGAAGGCAGCGCCCGGACGAGCCCAAGTGGGTGCTCGATAGCTTCATCAGGGACAGCGACCATCGCCGCACCCATTTCGCAGAAAGCCCCGAGCTGGCTACATACTTCGAGGAGCCTGGCGAGCTGCTCTACGACGTGCGCGTGCAGCTGACGGTAAACATGCCCCACATCACCGAGAAGAACATCAAGCGCTTTCCGGAAGAACTTCAGCAGCAGCCGATTCCGATGCTGAGCCAGCTCATCAGCGGCGCGATTGAAGCTGCCAAGAGGCGTGTAAGACGAAACTACAAGACGGCGATCCCGCATTTTCACAAGGAGCGAATCCAGATGCTCCTGCCCCTATGTCTGCGAAAGCCAGAGACAGCTGACCTGGCGTTGGTCGTATCACGGGAGAACCAGGTCTATCGAGCCTCTACTGTCCTCACGCTGGACATGGCTTACAACAACGCGAGGCTTATCGCGCGACCTGACCGAGAGTGGTTAGAGCCATAATCCGAATCCCTGGCGATCACGACGGACTTGCCAGCGCAGCCATGCGTAAGACCAGGGTGGAGCTATCGAACCCGAGCGGCCCCCCTCCGCGAGACAGGAGCTGACTGTGACGCAATTCCTCATCAAGAACCTCTTCTCCGACCCCCGCACGAAGATGGTCGAGACCCATCTCCTCGCGACGCTCGGCGACCCGCGCATCGGCGACTACCTTCTTCAGGATAAGGAGGGAAATCTACTCAAGCACAGCGCCGCGGAGGTGGCGGACGTGCCGCTGGTCGGCCACGGCGGTGAGAGCGTCGTCGTGAGGGCTCAACACGCCTCCAACCGCTTCATCCGCGCGCTAAAGATACTGGACCAGACGGTCGTGAGCACCGAGTATTACGGCGACATCCCGGCGGCGGCATTCTCCCCCGAGCTCGTGCACCACTCGACGTATCACTTCAAGCACACCCTCCCGATCGTCGACTGCGGGATCGAGGATGACGCCCAGGGCTTGAGGGTCATCTACTACGCACTCCCGTACGTGCCGGGCACACAGCTCGAGATCTATATCAACGAGTTGCGCACCCGAACTTCCTACGAGACGCTCGTGCGCGACGCCCGCTTGCGGGCGCGCTTGCACGACGAGGTGCTCCTAATCCTTCGGCAGGTCGCCGAGGGTCTCTGCGAGTACGAGTCTTTCGGCCTCATCCACATGGACGTCTCGCCCGTCAACGTGATGGTCCGGCACGAGACCGATGGTGTCGGCCCCGAGTGCTTCCTGATCGACCTAGGCTCGGCCAGGCGGCTCGCTTCGATCAACGACGACGACCCGGTGTCGGTGTGGATCAAGCCGTGGTATTTCCCATTGAAGCAAGTCAGGGTCGTCGGTCCAGGTCAAGTGTCGGGCGCGGACATACGCGCCCTCGGCCACCGCATCGACCTCTACGCCTTCGGTCGTTTGCTCTACACATTGTTCCTCGACACGAAGCGCCTCGACGAGCCACCGACGACCTCAACCGAGGGCCAGGAGAAGGAGCGCTTCTGGAGAACCGTGCTTGGCCCTACCGGCACATTTCAGTTTCTCCAGGACCTCGCCTCTCGACTTCTACGTCTCAAGGTCGCGAGCCCCGCTCTCTTGCGCGACGCGATCTATCCGCAGGCTCTCATGAACGGCGGGCCATTCCTCTGGTCGGGTGCCTTCTCCCCGCACCTTCCGGGAATCCGGGTGCGGGTCCGAGAACGTCTCCTCCACATCCCGCATCCGTTCTCGGAGCTGACGGACCATCCCTCGGTGCAGCGCCTGCGGCGCCTGCACCAGCTCAGCCTCGTCGATCAGATCTATCCGGGCGCCACGCACACGCGGTTTCTCCACTCGCTTCAGGTCTTCGACGTCGCGCGTCAGTACCTCTTAGCGCTGTCGCGGAGTTCGGAGGCGCGACTGATCCTCACGCGCCAGCACACCGAGGAGATCCTTGCGGCGGCGCTTCTCCACAACATCAGGCAGTTTCCCTTCTCCCACGGCATCGAGGACCTACGGAAGATCCAGGTAGTCGATGGCGGTGGCGATGCCGCGGACGAGCGGGTCCTCTACGACCAAGAGGTAGCGGAATCCGTTCTCACGGAGGAGATCGCTGGTGCACCGTCGTTGTGGCAGTTACTGACGTCCGCCGGCCTGAGGCCTGAGATAGTCGCGTACATCCTCAAGAAGGGCCCACGCGACCTCAAGCAGGATCCGGTGGCGCAGCTCGGCCGCGACATCGTCGCGGGCATTATCGACGCCGATAGGGTCGCCTACCTCATGCAGGACAGCGACGCCGCGGGCGTGGCTTTCGGACGGCAAGTCGACATCTCAAGCCTTCTCGAGGGCTTACGCATCGCGTGGATCGATGACATTCCCCGCCTCGCGATCGACGAGAAGGCGCTGTCCGCGGTGGAGGCCGTGCTCGCCGCGGTCTACTGGATGTACCGAAACGTTTATTGGCACCACATGAACAGGGGAATCATGGCGGCTGTCAAGTACACCTTTCAGCAGCTCATGCGAACGAAGGTGTTCACCTTCCGTGATTACCTCAAGACGAGTGCGAGCTTCACGGACATGGAGGCGGTCAAATATCTCCACGGTGAGTTCTCGAAGAAATTCGGCGAAACCGCATGTTCGCCGTTAGCCTCAATTGCGTCCTTCCGGCGCCTGGGATACAAGCGCATCGCGTCCGTTTCGCACGACTCCGCACTATCCGTGGACGGGATTCTTTGGCTCCGGCTCGTTAGGTCCTATTCCAGCGCGCTCGAGACCGAACTCCTGGAAGCGCTGCAGAACGGCCTCGTGGTCGGGAAGACCCTGAAACCGGGCGAGGTCCTCATCGACGTCCCACTAAAGCCGAGGCTGCTCTTCCTCGGCGTTGACGCGAACCTCACACCCTCGCAGGAAACGGGCTCCGAGCTCGGCCTGCGCGAATCCAGGTTGTGGGTGATAAGGGGTTCCGGCCAGGAACCAATCGACATCGTGAAGGCTTCGAAGCTCGTGCGGGAGCTCGCCTGGATGGAGGAGGTATCGAGCCGGCGCGTGCGCGTCTTCCTCGCCGATTGCCATATCACTCCGGAGAATCGCGAGAGTCTCGGGGCGAAGGCGAAGCGGCTCCTTTGCCAAGTGCTCGACGACCGGGATCGCCGGACTACCGAACCACTGCCCAAGAACGGCTGATCGAGCGTCCTTCACCGCTGCACCGCCGAGGGCCCGCGCCGTCATGCGGCTTGCCGAGGGCGCGGCGATATGGGGCCTCGCCACGCGCAAGCCGCCCGCCGGCGCTCCGTCCCGTCGTGACGGCAACCATCTCGCGGCCTCATCGCCCGAAGAGAACCGCGCGACTCGACTCG
>JBDSFL010000423.1:0-14608 GCA_039919545.1 Thermoanaerobaculia bacterium
CAGCCGTCCGCGCACGTGCGTCTGGAAGCCGGCCAGCAAAGCGAGGGAGATCACGAGCGCGGCCACGCCGAGCATCAGGCCGAGGAAGGCCGCGATCGCCACCACGCCCACCTGGGCGTCCCGACGCGACGCCAGCAGATATTTCCGGGCCAGAAAGAACGAGATCAGACGGACACTGCCTTGGGCCGCATGAGGGGGAAGAGGATCACGTCGCGGATGGAGGCCGAGTTCGTGAAGAGCATGGCGAGCCGGTCGATGCCGATTCCTTCGCCCGCGGTGGGGGGCATCCCGTACGCCAGAGCCTCCACGTAGTCCTCGTCGAACGGCATCGCCTCGTCATCACCGTGCGCGCGTTCCTTCATCTGCGCCCGGAACTTGTCGGCCTGCTCGTCCGGGTCGTTCAGCTCGCAGAAGCCGTTCGCCACTTCCATCCGCCCGATGAAGAGCTCGAAGCGGTCTGCCGTATCGGGGTCACCGGGCTTCGTCTTGGAAAGAGGCGAGATCTCCGCGGGGTAGTCGATCACGTACGTGGGCTGGAGCAGCTTTCGCTCGGCTACAGCGCCGAAGATCTCGGCAAGGAGCTTCCCCTGGCTCTCCCCGAAGCGTTCCAGGGATTCCACTCCCGCACGCGTCGCCGCCGCGCGGAGCGCGTCGAGGCCGACGAGGTCGGCCGCCGTGAGCGGCCCTCCCGCGAGATCCTGGCCGTGCTCGAGAATCGCTTCGCGCATGGTGAGCCGCCGGAACGGCGCCTCGAGCGAGATGACGTCGTGGCCCCACGGCAGATCGGTCGAGCCGAGGATCTCCCGAGCTGCGGCCGCGAACAGCTCCTCCGTGAGCGCCATCTGATCGCGCGCATCGGCATACGCCGTGTAGAACTCGAGCATCGTGAATTCTGGGTTGTGCTGCGTCGAGATTCCCTCGTTCCGGAAGTTCCGGTTGATCTCGTACACCTTCGTGAAGCCCCCGACGATGAGCCGCTTCAAGAACAGCTCGGGCGCGATGCGCAGGAAGAGCGGCAGGTCGAGCGTGTTGTGGTGCGTCGAGAAGGGGCGGGCCGCCGCGCCTCCCGGCAGGATCTGCATCATCGGCGTCTCGACCTCGACGAAGCCCCGCGCATCGAAGAAGCGGCGGATGAACGCGACGAGCCTGGCGCGGATCTCGAACGTGCGGCGCGTCTCGGGCGAGACGATCAGGTCGACGTAGCGCTGCCTGTACTTCCGCTCGACGTCAGTGAGGCCGTGCCACTTGTCGGGCAAGGGGCGCAGCGCCTTGGCGAGGAACTCCAGCTTCTCGGCCTTGATGGACAGCTCTCCCGTGCGGGTGCGGAAGACGGTTCCGGTGACGCCGATGTGGTCGCCCAGATCGAGGTTCTCGAAGAGCGCCCAGTCCGACTCCCCCACGCCATCCCGTTTCAGGTAGACCTGCACGCGCTGCATTCCGTCCGAGAGGTCCAGGAACACGGCCTTCCCCATCTTGCGAATGGCCAGCACCCGCCCGGGGAGCAGCACGCGGCGGTCCGCCTCCGGCTCCGCGTCGATCGTCGCGGCATCCCGGGGAGCCCATTGCGCGACCACCTCGGAAACCAGATGGGACGCGTCGAAGCGGTTCGGATAGACGGACCGGCCGGAGCCGGCGATGCGCTCGCGCGCGGCACGGCGGTTGGCGATCTGCTCGGGGAGCTCGACTTCGGGGAGCGGCGCGGGGGGTGCGATTTCGGCCATTGCGCGCCGATTCTCGTGGACGCCCCGGGCGCGGTCAAACAAGGGAAGAAAGGAGAATGGGAAAGCGGTCAGATTCCGGCGTACGTGTTGTGCAGGAGCCAGAGCCCGGCGAAGCCGCGCAGGAGCCGGAAGCGCGAGCGGTTCAGCTCGTTCCGCCGCGCCGCCGGCGCCTCCAGCGAAGCCTCGAGCGCAAAGCGGAACCGGCGATCCAGCTCCTGCGCCCGGATCAGGCAGAGCCCGCACTCGTTGAGCCGCGCCGCCATGCCCGACTCGTCTTCCGGCTCCTTCTCCAGCACGCGCAGCGCACGCGCTTCCGAGTCGATCTTGAGCCGCAGGACGGCGGCATCGAAGAAAAGAACCTCCCGCGCCCGGGCCTGCGGCTCGGCTGCAAACTCGCGGCGAAGGACGTTCCTGGCCGCCCGCAGCTCCCACGACTCGAGCCTCAGCCGCGAGAGATTGGTGTCGTAGACCTTGCGGTTCGAGCCGGTGCCGTCTTCGATGAGCTCGATCGTGTAGAGCACCTTGTGCGCGAACTGGTCGGTCAACGGATCGGACGGGAGGTGGGCGTCTTCGAGCATGTGCCCTGCGCGTCCCTCGTGCGAAACCGCCTGCGAGTCCGCCTCCGCGATCTCGGGTTCGGGCATTTCCGGCGGAGGGAGAGGCGTGGAGCCCTCGGGTGCCAGATCGAATTTCATCAGGAGCTGGTCGATCGAATCCGACAGCCGCGTCACGTCCCGATAGCGGACGCCCTTCTCCTTGTTCTGCTTCTCGAAGTCGTCCTTGAACTGGCGGAACCGCCGGAACTCCTCCTGCACGTCCTCGCCCTTGTACCGGGGATTCGTCTCGAGGTTTTTCTCGATCTCGAGGAGCTGCCGCGAGGAGTCGAGGATCTTCTTCTCCTCTTCTTCGTAGAGCGAGAAGAACTTGTTCTTGGCCGCGAGGTTCGTGTCCAGGACCGCCGTCAGCACCTCGACGGTGTACAACGTGGGCCCCATCCGTTGCTTCACGATGCGGATGTTCTCGAGGATCTTCTTGGCGCTCAGCTCCTCGAAGCGCGTGCACTCCTCGAGCTCGCGCTTGAGCGTGCCCATCGTCTTGACGACGTTCTGCACCTCGACGGGATCGGGCGCCGGGCGGGACACGAGCGACAGGAAGCCCCCGAACAGCTTTTCCAGCTCGATCGGGAAGCGCGGCAGGAACCGCCCGTCGTCGAGCGACTTGCGCGTGCCCACCAGCGTGAGCAGGAAGTCCATCTTGTCGAGCGCGTCCGGAGAGGCACGGTTCGCGTGGAAATAGAACCGCAGGAGCGACATCAGGAGCTTCTCGTCCTCGGTGCGCACCTTCTCGAAGAAGCGCCTCACGAAGTTGGGCGAGATGGCGCGGTCGTCCTCCGTCAGCGCCCGGTAGACGATCTCGAGCTCGGCGTCGAAGCGATGGATGGAGTCGAGCACCTTCTGCGGCGGCTCGTACGTCATCGTCGTCGTCACGCCCTTGATCTTGTCGTACAGGACCTGGAAGTCGATCTTGTAGCCCGGGACATCACCGAAGAACGTCTTGTGAATTCCCTGGAGGAACTGGTGGAACGTCCAGTACGTCTTGAACTTTTCAGAGAGCCGCGTATAGCCGTTGTGAATGTCTTTCACGTCGACGATCGCGGACGTCATCGGGATTCTCGGCGCTGCAGCATGGGGTTCTGGGGTTGAATTATAGTTCCCGACCGTGATTGAACGCATTCTCCTCTCCGAGCAGACGATCTCCGACCGCCTGGACGGGCTCGCCCGTGACATCGACGCCGGCTATCAGGGGCGCGAGCTCCTGGCCGTGGGCGTCCTCAAGGGCTCCGTCTTCTTTCTCACGGACCTTCTCAAGCGGCTCACGGTGCCGGTCTCCGTCGACTTCCTCCAGGTGCGCTCGTACGCGGGCACCGCGTCGTCGGGGAACATCCAGCTCGTTCACGACCTCTCGATGGACATCGAGGGAAAAGACGTCCTGCTGTTCGAGGACGTCGTCGACACCGGGCTGACGCTGAGAAAGATTCTCGAGCTCCTCTCCTCGCGCCACCCGCGATCGCTGAAGATCGCCGCGCTGCTGAAGAAGGATCTCGCCGAGAACGCCGACCTCACGGTCGACTATCTCGGCTTCACGATCGGGCCCGAGTTCGTGGTCGGCTACGGGCTGGACCTCGACGAGAAGTACCGCAACCTGCCGCACATCGCGGTGTGGGATCCCACGCGATGAGCGCCGCGACCGACGGCCGGCTCACCATCGTTGCCGTGGACGGCGCGCCGAAGGCGATCGGACCGTATTCACAGGGCATCGTGGCGGGAGGCTTCCTCTTCACCGCCGGGCAGGTGCCGCTCGATCCGGGCACGATGAAGGTGGTCGAGGGGGACATCTCTCGGCAGACCTCGCGGATCTTCGACAATCTCGCGGCTGTGCTCGCCGGCGCGGGCTGCACCTTCGGCGACGTCGTGAAGGCCACGGTTTTCCTGGCCGACCTCCAGGATTTCGCCGAGATGAACAAGGTATTTGCCGAGCGCTTCGGAGAGCATCGGCCCGCCCGCTCCACCGTCGAGGTCTCGAAGCTGCCCGCCGGCGCGCGGGTGGAGATCGACCTGACGGCGCTCGTGCCGACGAAGAGCTAGGAGCCCAAAACCTTCCGCACGGCGGCGATCGCCCGTTCGACGTCCGCGTCACCGACATCGGCGTGCGTGAGGAAACGGACCTCGTTGGCCATGCCGGCGCCGCAGAGGACGTCCTCATCCTTGAGCCCCTGGATGAAGGCGGGCACGGCCATTTTCGCGGCGTCCAGCGTGACGAGGACGACGTTCGTCTCGACCGTGGCCGGATCGAGCGTGATTCCTGGCATCGGGGCGAGAGCCTCCGCGAGGCGGCGGGCTCGAACGTGATCCTCGACCAGCCGTCCCCTCTCGTGCCGGATCGCGATGAGAGCGCCCGCGGCGATCACGCCCACCTGGCGCATCCCGCCGCCGAAGAGCTTGCGCACCTTGCGCGCCTCGGCCACGAACTCCTTCGAGCCCGCTACCGCACTGCCCACCGGCGCGCGAAGCCCCTTGGAGAAGCAGACCATGACGGAATCGAAACCCGCGGCCAGGCTGGCCTCGGAAACGTTCTGCGCAACCGCGGCATTCCAGAGCCGGGCGCCGTCGAGATGCACGAGCAGGTTCCGCTGCCGCGCCAGGGCCAGGATCTCGTCGAGCCCCTCGCGGGGGATCACCGAGCCCCCGGCGTAGTTGTGCGTGTTCTCGACCGCGATCACCGAGGTATGGGGGAAGTAGTCCACACCTTCGGGACGGATCCACTCCTGCACGGCCGCCGCCGGCAGCCTTCCGCGATCGCCCACGACGGGGCGCGGCAGGAGCCCCGAGAGCGAGGCCATGCCTCCCAGCTCGAAATGGAAGATGTGGCTCCTGGCCTCGAGGATCACCTCCGTCCCGGAGCGCGCGTGGATCCGGAGCGCGATCTGGTTCCCCATCGTTCCGCTCGGAACGAAGAGGGCGGCCGCCAGGCCGAGGCGCTCGGCGGTTTCCTCTTCGAGGCGGCGCACGGTGGGGTCCTCGCGGTAGACGTCGTCGCCCACCTCCGCCTCGGCCATGGCGCGGCGCATGGCGGCGGTCGGGCGGGTGACCGTGTCGGAGCGGAAATCGGAAAGTGCTCGCTTCATCGCTTCACCTCGGGCGCTCAGCCGATCACGAGCGTGGCGACGGCGAGCACGAGCCCGGCTCCGGTCACGCGCTCGCTCTTGCGGTGGGCTGCCTGGAACTTGAGCCGCCACGGATCCTGAAGGGAGGCGGCATCGAGGTCGACGATCTTCTCGCGGTAGTAGCGCATCTTCGGCTGCACCACCATCACCGCATAAACGTGAGACGCGATCAGCACGAAGATCATCGTGTCGCGGACGATGTGTCGCGTCGCGAGGGCGCTTCCCGAGGCCTGCACTTCGAGAAGCACGCCGATGAGGAGGCCCCCGGCGGCGATGAACTTGCCGCGGTCGAGGATGTGCAGGATCGCCCCGAAGATCTCGCCCGCCTGAGACCGCGATGGGAGACTCGCGAAGAGCGTGACGGCGACCGCGATCGCCAGGAGCGTGCCCCCGATCCAGACGGCGAGGCCCGCGTTCACGAGAATGCGGGAGAGCTCCAGCGGCCAGTCGATTTCATTGACGATTCCATTCACGCGGCGGAGTGTAGCGGCAGCCGCGGTCACGCGCGCTGCCGTGACTTCTCGAGACCGGATGCTCCAGAATCTGCGGCCATGAGCGTGGAACTGATCGAGACCTTTCCCGTCGGGGCCCTGGGCTGCAACTGCGCCATCGTGGCCGACACCGAGACCCACGAGGCGATCGTCGTGGATCCGGGAGACGAGCCGGACCTGATCCTCGACGCGCTCTCCCGAAACGGCCTCACGGCGGTGGCCCTGGTCCATACGCACGCCCACCTGGACCACGTCGGGATCTCGGCCCTCTTGAAGCGCGTCACCGGCGCCCCGATCCTGATGCACGAGGGAGACCTGCCGCTCTACGACAATCTCGAGCAGCAAGCGGCCCTCTTCGGCTTCGAGCTCGAAGCGCCCGGAACCGTCGACCGCTTCCTGAAGCATGGTGAGAGCGTGGCGTGCGGGTCGGGCTCGCTGGAAGTCCTCCACACGCCGGGCCACACGCCCGGAAGCGTCTGCTTCCATCTCGGGGGTACGCGGCCGATGCTCTTCTCGGGCGACACGCTCTTCCGCCGGTCGATCGGGCGTACCGACCTGTGGGGCGGCGACACGCCGCAGATCCTGGGCTCGATCAAGTCCCGCCTGCTCACGCTCCCGGGCGACCTCACGGTCCTGCCGGGCCATGGCGACACGACGACCATCGCCGAAGAGGCGCGCCTCAACCCCTTCGTGGGCTCGGCCGCCTCACGTCTGGTCTGAAACTCCGGTTCTCATTTATCATTCCGCTCCTGATGAAGCTAACCACCGATCAGAGCGTCGTCCTGCTCCGCCGCTTCTGGGCCGGAGAGCCCGTCCCCTCGCCCGAGACGGGACGCCCGCTGCGCGCCTTCTACGTGGACCGCACGTATTCGCCTCAGGTGGTGATGATCGGCGGCAAGGGCGAGCACTTCCGCTTCGATCAGAAGCCGAAGCAGATCCTTTTCTCCAAGGGCCACATCAAGTCCATGGTGAAGGATGCCAAGGAACGCGAGAACCCGGTGTGCCCTCAGGATTTCGAGCCGCTGATCTGCAAGCGCATTCCCGCCGTTCGTTTCCCGAACGAGTGGGACTGGACCTTCACCTGCCCGAAGTGCTTCTCGTTCGGCGAGTGGCAGTACACCGACAAGGCGGACGACGTGGTCGCGGCGGTCATCAAGAAGCCCGACGCTCCGGCTTTCCACGACGAGACGATTCCTCTCCCCAAGCGCATGGAGATGGCCAAGGACGGCGACCTCGCCCTCAAGCTCTACGCGGCCATGGCGCAGACCGACTGCACGGCGTGCGGCTACGATTGCGAGGGCTACGCCAAAGCGCTGGCGACCGGCGCCGAGAAGAACTTCACCATGTGCGTGCCCGGCAAGGAAGAGACCGAGAACTTGCTGAAGACGCTCCTCACCGGCGCGGGCCTGGTCAAGTAGTCGGGCTCGCGGCCGACGAGACCACCGCTCCCGGCAGCCGCACCGTGAAATGCGCGCCGCGGCCGGGACCGCTCTCCACGCCGATCGAGCCGCCGTGGAGCTCGACGTACGCCTTCGCCAGCGCCAGGCCGATCCCCGTCCCGCGATACGACCGCGTGGTCGAGCCGTCTCCCTGACGGAATCGTTCGAAGATGTACGGAAGATCCTTCGGATCCACGCCGACGCCGTCGTCCGCGACGGTGAAGCACGCACTGCCCTCCCGCCCTTCGGCGGAGATCTCGATGCGGCCCCCTTTCGAGGTGAACTTCACGGCGTTGTGCACCAGGTTCCAGAGCACCTGCTTCATGCGGATCGGGTCCACGAGCACGGCCACCTCCCCCGAGGCGGGCGCGATCACCGCGAGGGCGATGCCCTTCGCCTCGGCCATCACCGCCACGGGCTCGACCGATTCGCGCACGAGAGTGCCCAGGTCGGTCTTCTCGCGATCGAGCTGCGTCCTCCCCTCCTCGAATCGCGACAGGTCGAGCAGATCGGAGATGAGCGTGAGCAGGAATTGCGCCGAGCGGCGGATCTGCTCGATGGCCGTCTCCACGGTCTCGGCGTTCGGCCGATCCTCGGCCAGCACCTCGCTCCAGCCGAGGATCGCCGTGAGGGGCGTGCGCAGCTCGTGGTTGATGTTCTGGAGGAAGTAGTCGCGGTTGCGGTGCGCCTCCCGCAGCCGCTCGTAGCTTTTCTGAAGCTCCTCGTAGAGGCGGGCGTTCCGGAGCAGCAGGGCCGCCTCGTCCGCGTAGATCTGGATGGCCGCGTTGTCCTCGTCGTCGAACGGCGCGGGCTTGTCGCAGACGATCATCACCCCCAGCGTTCCCGCCTCCGTGCGCAGCGGAGCGAACACGGCGTTCCGTTTCACATCGACGATCCGAGCGAGGTTGCGCGAGATGCGGGGATCGGTCAGCAGATCGTTGGAGACGTAGGTCTCTCCTGTCCGGAAGGCCAGCAGCGCCAGGCTCTGATCGCCCATCCCGATCCGCACGCCCGCGAGCGTCTCGTCGGGCATGCCGTATCCGGGCGGGGCGAAGACGAGCGACCGGCTGTCCGGATCCCAGATCGCAAACCAGCTCTTCGTGGCGCCCACCAGCTCGGCGATGCGGCGGGACAGACGCGCGTAGGTCTCGTCGGGCCGCGTCATCACCGAACCGGTGCGCGCGATGTCGTGCAGGCCCTCCATGAGACGCATGCGGCGACGGATCCGGAGGTCGAGGTTCGCCAGTGCCCGCGCGAGACGCCCCACCTCGTCCTGCCGCTCGCGCCCCGGCAGCTCCGGGGCGGAATCGCCCTGCGTGATCGCATCCGCCGAGAGCGCCACGCGCCGGATCGGAGCGGTGGCCCGGTTGGCCGCGAGGATGAGCGCGAGCCCGAGGAGCAGCAGACCCGCGAGATACGAGCGCTCGATGCGGGTCCGCGACCCTCGGGTGGCGCTGAAGACGGGCTCGATCTGCGCGCGCACCGAACGCTCCAGCGCAGCCACGGGGAGGAGGCGCACGTAAGTCCAGCCCGCGTCGTTCACCCGGCCGGACGCGCCGATCGTCTCCTCGCCGCGAAAGCGGAGCGCGACATCGCTCTGACCCGAGGCCTTGGCGAAGAGCGCCGCACGCTCTTTCTCGTCGTCCGTGCTCGCGACGGCCGGCTCGGGCGCCTCGAAGACCCGCTTGCCGTCGCGGGAGAAGATGATCTCCGTCTCGCCCGGCCGGAGGGCCTCGGGGATGCGCGCGAAGAGCGCGTTCACGACCCAGTCGGTCCCGACCTCGCCCACCAGCTCGCCGCGCTGGTCGTGCACCGGCACGATGGCGCTCACGATGCGGCCGCGATGAGCGTAGAGGTCCTCGTAGACGGGAGTCCAGATGGGCGGCGAGCCCTTCTCGAGCGTGCCGCCGAACCGTCCGGGGATCCGGAAATTGGGGTCGAACGCGCCCGCTTCGACGAGGCGCGAGAGATCGCACCAGGGCACCGCGCGTAGGACTCCCGACAGCGTGATCGCGAACGTGGCGGAGATCGCGGGGTGGCCTGCGGCCAGCGAGGCGAAGCTCTTCTCGAGACGCCGCGTGGCGGCCAGGTCGCGGCGCGTCGCGGGCGTGACGCCGATCGACCGCGTGATCATCGCGGCGCTGTCGCCGTGCTCCGTCGTCCGGATCGGCCCGCCGGATTCCTCGACGAGCGTCTCGGCGGGCAGCTCGCTCGAGGGTCCGGCGGCGAGCGCTGCGGCCACTTCGGCCGCGGCCTCGTTGACCACGAGCAGCACCTCGGCGGCGCGGCTGTTCAGCTCCCGCACGCGCCGGTCCGCCGCCTGACGGAGGGCCAGCCGTTCGCGCCGAGCCGCGTCCACCGTGAGCCGCGTCGTCACTTCCTTCTGCGTCTGCTCCCACAAGCGATTCGACGAGATGCGGTCGAACAGCGCAGGCAGGAGCGCCAGCGGGACGAGCGTCCAGACGAGACGCGCCCCCAGGGATCGCCGCGGGTCCCACCAGCCGCCCAGGAAAGGGCGGCGCAGGCTCCCGGAGGAATTTCGAGTCGAACCGGATTGCTCCAAGGAAGGCTAATCTAGCAGTCTTCATCGCGCCTGCGGCTCGACACGGGGGAGGAGAAGACTGCTGGGCTCCTTTGATCTCGGGAAACCCGGACGCCGGGTTCCCCGAACCCCTCCGCGCGAATCACCACCTTGCGGCCTTCATCGCGCCTGCGGCTCGATGCGGGGGAGGGGAAGAACCCTTCACTCGTAGCGCAGAGCCTCGATCGGATCGAGCCGCGAGGCCTTGAGCGCGGGATAGAAGCCGAAGGCGATCCCGATCACGGCCGAGAAGAAGAACGCGAGCGCGATGGCGTTCGGCTGCACCGCGACGGGCCAGCCCGCGAAGCGCGCCACCCCTTTCTGGATACCCAGCCCGAGAGCGATCCCGACCGCGCCGCCCGAGATCGCGAGCACGACCGCTTCGACCAGGAACTGCGCGCGGATGTCGCCCCCCTTGGCGCCGATGGCCATGCGCACGCCGATCTCGCGCGTCCGCTCGGTGACGGAGACGAGCATGATGTTCATGATCCCGATGCCTCCGACCAGCAACGACACGCCGGCGATGGACCACAGGAGATAGCTCATCGTCTTGGACTGCTCTTCCGCCTGGGCGAGCATCTCGGTCTGCGAGCGGATCATGAAATCGTCGTCGGTGGGCTTTCCGATGCGATGCCGCTGACGGAGCAGGGCGGTGATCTCTTCCTGCGCGAGCCCGACCTGCTCGTTCGACGCCGCGGACGCCAGGATCGTTCCGACCGCGCTGGTCCCCATCAGCTTCTTGCGAACGGTCTCGTACGGAGCGATGACGATGTCGTCCTGATCCTGCCCGGTGGTCGAGCCCCCCTTCGCTTCGAGCACGCCGACGACACGAAACGGAACGTTCTTGATGCGGATCGTCTTGCCGATGGGATCCTCGTCGCCGAAGAGCGTGGTCGCGACCGAGCTGCCCAGCACGCAGACCTTGGTGGCCGCGCGGTTGTCCTGGTCGCTGAAGAACTGTCCCGACGCGACGTTCCAGGATCGGATCAGCGGCCAGTCGACCTCGCCCCCCTGGATCGAGGTGGACCAGTTCTGGTTTCCGTAGATGACCTGAGCCACGGTGCGGATCGTGGCCGAGACGTAGGCCACCGACGAGACCTCCTGCCGGATCGCCTCGACGTCCGCCTCGGAGAGCTTCGAGCTCGAGCCCCAGCCCGCGCGCACACCCGACGAGGTCGTGGAGCCGGGAAAGACCATGAGGAAATTCGTCCCGAGCGAGCGGAGCTGGTTCTGCGTCTGGTTCTTCGCTCCCTCGCCGATGCCGATGGTGGCCACCACGCACGCGACGCCGATGATGATGCCGAGCGTGGTCAGCAGCGAGCGCAGCTTGTTGCGCGCGAGCGCGCGGAACGCGACCTTGAGGATGTTCGAGGACCTGCTCATGACTGGGCTCCTACGGCCTCCTGGGCCGCCTTCTCGGGGCTCGGCGGCGCGACGGGCTGGGGTGTCGCGCGGCGGCGCTTGGCGACGGGGACGTCGGACAGCAGCTTGCCGTCCTTGAAAGTCAGCACGCGCCGGGCGAACTCGGCGATGTCGGGCTCGTGCGTGATGAGGACGACAGTCTTCCCTTCGTCGTTGAGCGCCTGAAAGATCGCCATCACGGCTTCGGAGGTCTTCGAGTCGAGATTCCCGGTCGGCTCGTCCGCCAGCAGGATCGCGGGATCGTTCACGAGGCTGCGGGCGATTGCCACGCGCTGCTGCTGCCCGCCGGAGAGCTGCGCGGACGTGTGATCCCAGCGCTCGGACAGGCCGACGCGCGCGAGGCATTCGCGGCCCTTGCGATCCAGATCCGCGTCGGTGAGCTTCGACTTCCTCGAATAGAGAAGGGGCAGCTCCACGTTCTCGAGCGCGGTCGTGCGCGCGAGCAGGTTGAAGTTCTGGAAGACGAATCCGATCTTGTCGTTGCGGATCTCGGCTCGGGCGTCGCGATCGAGCCCCGAGACATCGACGCCTTCGAGCACGTATCGACCCGAAGTGGGGCGATCGAGGCAGCCGACGATGTTCATGAACGTCGACTTGCCCGAGCCGGAAGGACCCATCACCGCGACGAACTCTCCCTGCGCCACCTGGAGGCTGATGCCGTCGAGCGCGCGCACCTCGGAGCCGCCGAGCTTGTAGATCCGCGTGAGGTCCTGGATCTCGATGACCGGGTTCATCGCCATCACATCCGAGGGCCGCGACCGCCGCCCCCGCCTCCCATCGGGGCTCGTCCCGTGGAGGCCTCCCCGGACTTCAAGGTGGAGAGTCCGACCACGACCTCGTCGCCCTCCTTCAGCTCGTCCGACTCGGCCGCGGTCATGTTCCCGTCGGTGATCGAGGACTTCACCGTGAGCGCCTTCACCTTGCCCGGTTCGACCTCGACATAGACGGTGCCGGACCGCGAGCCGCCTCCTCGAGAGCGCCCCTCACGGGCGGGACGCGTGCCTCCCTCGCCGGTTCCCGCTGAGCCGCCGGCCCCGCCGGCCCCACCGGCTCCACCCGCCCCGCGCCAGGCGCCGCCTCCCTCGCCACGACCTTCGCCGCGAGCACCGCGCCCCCCTTCGTGTCGTTCCGGGGAGGTTCCTGGCGCCGGAGGCGCTCCGCTCTCGGTCGAAGTGACCGTTGTCGGAGACGGGGCCGCCTCGGTTGCCGCGGTCGCGGGCGCCGCGGGCCGGCCCTTGGCCGCACCCTTGGCGGGCTCGGCTTCCTTGACGCCGCCCAGAACATCGGCCGGTGCAGGCTTGAACCGGAGCGCGGCATTCGGGACCCGCAGCACGCCGCGCCGCGTGTCGACCGGGATCTGCACGTTGGCGGTCATGCCGGGCTTGAGCTGGGCGTCCGGATTGCTCACATCGATCATGACGGGATAGGTGACGACGTTCTGGACCACCAGGGGCGAGAGCCGGATCTGCGAGACCGCGCCGCGAAAGTTCCGTTCCGCGAACGCATCCACCGTGAACCTCGCCTCCTGTCCCAGCTTCACGCGGCCGATGTCGGACTCGTCGATGTTCGTGAGGACCTGCATCTTCGTGAGGTCCTGCGCGATCGTGAAGAGCGTCGGCGCCTGGAACGAGGCTGCCACCGTTTGTCCGATGTCGTACTGGCGGTCCACGACGACGCCGTCGATGGGAGATTCGATCCTGGCGTAGGCGAGGTTCGTCATCGCCTGCTTCAACGCGGCTTCCGATTGCCGCACCGAAGCCCGGGACGCGTCACGGTTGGACTCGGCCAGGTCGTACTCGGCGCGCGACAGGAGCTGCTGTTCCGTCAGTTTCTTGTTTCTCACGAAGACGAGCTCGGCGTTCCGCAGCTCGACCTTGGTTCTCTCGAGATCGGCGCGCCGCTGCTCGACGGCGGCCTGGAACGGCGTGGGATCGAGCTCGGCCAGCAGCTGCCCCTTCTTCACCTGGGAATTGAAGTCGACATACAGCTTCGCGATGATTCCGGAGACCTGGCTCCCCACCTTGACGGTGGTGACGGCGGAGAGCGTCCCGGCGGCGGTCACGGTCGAAACCACGTCGCCGCGCTCGACTTTCTCCTTTCGGAACTTCGGCGCGGAATCGCCCTTGCGCGCGAAGTACGTCGCCCCGCCCGCGGCGGCCACGACCACCAGCCCACAGATCACCCAACCCGTTTTCGTCATCCCGCTCCCCAGTTCTCGATCGACGCGCGTGCGTCAACCCACTTGGACGTTCCCTGATCAGAAAAGTTGACGGCGAAAGAATCAGAATGCGAGCACGAGCCCGAAACGCACCGCATTGAAAACGCGGACGTCACCCGCTTCGCGCAGCCGGCGCGCGGACAGCTCGAGGGTGCCCTCGATGCCGCGCTTCGGCGACCAGCTCGCCGCGAGCTGGTGCTCTCTCTCGTTCGAATCCGCCCCGCGATAGCGCCACTCGGAGTAGATGTAGCGGTACGAAACATTGGGAAATTCCGCGCGGATGACCAGCAGCCCGGCCCAGGCTCCGCGGTTCCGCAAGCTCCTGGTCCCGGCCCCATCTGTCGTTTCCCCTTCCCGAAAGAACGCTTCGACCCCCGCGGACAGCGGACCCAACGAGCCCGTCAGGTCGACCGCCACGTCGGTGCGCCGAAACTCGGAGCTCCCTGGCGGTCCGCTGGTCTCACGCACGATTCTTGCCGTCGAGAACGAAATGCCTGGTTTCAGGGACGTGAGCCCCTGATTCGCGAGATAGGTGACGCGCGCTTCGAGCCCGTCGCGCACGGTGGCGTCGGGGTCCGATTCCACCCCGCGCCCATCTTCTTCCCAGGCGACGCGATCGTTTCGGCCGATGTATCGCAGAGACCAGTCGAGGACGTTCCAGCCCATGCGGCGCGAGCCGGCCAGCTCGGCTCCCCACTCGGGATTGCGCGTGATGCCGTTGAACGAGAAAAGAGTGCCGCCGAACGAGGGGTCTTCGAGGCCGAACGAGCGCTCGATCTTGCCCAGGCGGATCTCACCGACAGACGTCTCGTAAAAGCCGTAGCCCGACTGGAGCCAGACATCGCCCGCGAAATACGGACGGAAGCGGCCGTCCTTTCCTCGCAGCTCCGCGCGCCCGCCCCAGCCGTCGCGGCGCCATTCCGCCGCGACGGCCGCATAAAAAAGCTCGGCCTTCCGTGCATCCCGGTCCCGCAGGGGTTCGAGGTCGGAAAGCAGCAGGCTGAACGTGAAT
>JBDSFL010000441.1:0-9036 GCA_039919545.1 Thermoanaerobaculia bacterium
ATTCACGTCATCTCGACGGAAGACGACGAGGGCCGGGGGATGCGGCTGGGGGCCTTCGCCGTCTTGAACAAGCCCATCAAGAACAAGGAGACCCTGGACGACGTGTTCGCGCGAATCCGGCGCTTCATCGAGCAGCCGCTCAAGAACATCCTCGTGATCGGACGGCCGGGAGCGCTGCGGGACGAGACTCACGAGCTCGTCGCCTCGCTCTCCAGCGCTCAGGCCGTGGAGCCGGGTGCGGAGGCCCTGGGCGCGATCGAAGCCAGCAGCTTCGCCTGTGTCGTCATCCTGCCGGGCTCGCTGGATGGCAAGGCGCTCGCCTCGATCGGCGACGTCGTGCGGCAGTGCGAGCGGCGCGAGACGCCGGTCATCTTCTATTCGCCGCGTCCCCTCTCGCGCAAGGAGGAGAGCGTCGTCGAGAAGCTCGGCAACGCTCCTTCGGTGAAGAAGGTCTTCTCGGCGGAGAGGCTGCTGGACCAGGCCGCGCTGCTGCTCCACCGACGCATGCAGGACCTGCCCGATGCCCGCCGCCAGACGGTCGAGACGCTCTACGAAGCCGGTTCGGTGCTGGCCGGCAAGAAGGTCTTGATCGTGGACGACGACATGCGCAACATCTTCGCCCTCACCAGCGTGCTCGAGCGGCAGAACATGGACGTGCTCTCGGCCGAGACGGGGCGCGAAGCCATCGCCACGCTGCAGACCACGCCGGGAATCGACATCGTGCTGATGGATATCATGATGCCCGACATGGACGGGTACGAGACCATGAGGGCCATCCGGAACCTCGAGCAGTTCAAATCGCTGCCGATCATCGCGGTCACGGCGAAGGCCATGAAGGGCGACCGGGAGAAGACGCTGGAGGCGGGCGCGTGGGACTACCTCTCCAAACCCGTCGACTCCGACCAGATGCTCTCCGTGCTGCGCGCGTGGCTCTACCGATGAGCGTGCGGCGATCGGTCGCCCGGCCATGACGCGCGACGAACGCGCCAACATCCTCGTCGTCGACGATAGCGCCGAGAAGCTGATGGCTTTCGGCGTGATCCTGGGCGATCTCGCTCAGAACATCGTCACGGCGCGGTCCGGGCGCGAGGCGCTGCGGCACCTGCTCACGCAGGAATTCGCGGTGATCCTGCTCGACGTGAACATGCCGGGGATGGACGGGTTCGAGACCGCGGGCCTGATCCGTCAGCGGCGCAGCTCCGAGCAGACGCCGATCATCTTCGTCACGGCCTTCAGCGACGACACGCATGCCGCGCAGGGATATTCGCTCGGAGCCGTGGACTACATCATCACGCCGGTCATCCCGGAGATCCTCAAGTCGAAGGTGTCGGTGTTCGTCGAGCTGTTCCGAAAGACGGCGCAGATCTCGAGGCAGGCCGAATCGCTTCAGCTTCGCGCGTCCCAGCTGCACCGCCTCACCGAGCTGTCGCTGTCGATCAACTCCGCGCTCTCGTTCGAGCAGATTCTCCAGATCGTCGCCGATTCGGCGCGAGAGCTCGTCAATGCTTCGTCGGTCGTGCTCTTCGCGCAGGTCGATCCGGCTCCCGCTCCCGTGCGCCAGGCCCTGAGCGCCGCGGACACGGGTGAGCTGGAGAGGGCGCACGCGATGGAGGAGGCTCGTCTCTTCGCCGAGCTGCTGCCCGGCCCGAAGCCTCTGCGTGTGAGCCGTGCCTCGCTCGCGGGCGACGCCCGCTGGGAGGCATTGCGGCAGGTCGCGGCCTCCAGCGGCTCGCTCGCCGGCCGTCTCTCGGTTCCGCTCAGCGGACGCGACGGACGCGAGATGGGCTGGATGCATCTGGTCGAGGGGGCCGCACGCGAGTTCACCCACGACGACGAGACGATCATTGTGCAGCTCGCGCAGATCGCCGCCATCGCGCTCGAGAACACGCTCTACAGCGAGGCCCGCGAGGCGAACCGGCTGAAGGACGAGTTCCTGACCACGCTCTCGCACGAGCTCAGGACGCCTCTCACCGCCATTCTGGGCTGGACACGCCTGCTGCGGATGGATCCGAAAGACGCGGGACGCTTCGAGCACGGGCTCGACGTGATCGAACGGAACGTCTCGGCACAGGCCAAGCTCATCGAAGACCTGCTCGACGTCTCGCGCATCGCGGCGGGGAAGCTGCGGCTCAACGTGGGAGCGGTTTCCCTGGTTCCCACGGTGACGGCGGCCGTCGACTCCATGAGGCCCACGGCAGAGTTCAAGGGCATCCAGCTCGGCCTCACCATCGCCCGCGACGTACCGGAATCCGAGGTCCTCGCGGGAGACACCGACCGCCTCCAGCAGGTGGTCTGGAACCTCCTCGCAAATGCGATCAAGTTCACGCCGTCGGGCGGACGGGTGGACGTGAACGTCAGCCGGGACGACTCGTGCTTCCTCATCGAGCTGCAGGACTCGGGACAGGGGATCAGCCCCACTTTCCTCGCGCACGTGTTCGACCGTTTCCGTCAGGCGGACAGCAGCACCACGCGCTCTCACGGCGGGCTCGGCATCGGTCTGGCGCTGGTGCGGCACATTGTCGAGCTGCACGGGGGCGACGTGTCGGCGCAGAGTCCCGGCCTGAATCAGGGTTCCACGTTCCGCGTGCGCCTTCCCATCATCGTGCCTCCCGCGCTGGCGGAGGGCCTCACCGCCGCGGTCGAGGAGCCGGTGATCGCGGCCGATCTCACGGGGTGCCGCATCCTCCTGGTGGACGACGAGAGAGACGCCCGCGAGGTGGTGTTCGAGACGCTGCGCCAGGCGGGAGCGCAGGTGGAATGCGCCGCGTCGATGCACGAGGCGCTCGCGCAGCTCGACGTGTCTCTGCCGGACGTGCTGATCAGCGACATCGCGATGCCCGGGGGAGACGGATTCGAGCTGATTCGAACCATCCGCGCCTCCACGGTGGCAGGGCGCGCCGGGCTCCAGGCGATTGCCGTGACGGCCTATGCCCGCCAGGAGGATCGGGTTCGCGCGCTGAGCGAAGGCTTCCAGCGTTATCTCACCAAGCCCGTCGAGCCCACGCACCTGATTCGCATGGTGGCCGAGCTCGCGAACGAGGCCCTGGCCCCGAAGAAGCCCGCACCATCTGGCGCCGCGGGGCGGCAGATTCTCCTCATCGAGGACGACGCCGACAGCCGCGAATCGCTGAGGGCTCTGCTCGAGCTCCAGGGCCACCGCGTCGAGGAAGCCTGGACCGGGCCGCAGGGCATCGAGAAGGCGAACGCGGTGCGCCCCGATGTGGCCGTGATCGACATCGGCCTGCCCGGCATGGACGGCAACGAGGTGGCCCGGCAGCTCCGCAGCGTGGGAGATCGAAGCATCTTCCTGATCGCCCTCACCGGCTACTCGCAGCAGAAGGAGAAGAAGCTGGCGATCGCCGCCGGCTTCGATGCCCATCTGATCAAGCCGCTGAATTTCGACGAGCTGAACCGGATCATCGAAGGGGTCTAGAAACTCTTTACGAATGCTCGCCGCGCTGGCACCATGCAGGCGTGAGTCAGGCGTATGTCGGGCAGCCGCCTCGAGGCCGGGGAAGCAGCGGGAACCCCCCGAACCGTTTCGAGAAGCTTCATTACGAGGTGATCCCGGCGGAGCTCTCGGAGGATCCCGAGCCGGACGAACGAGCCGTTGCGACTCAGGTGCTGCGCGACGTCTCGCGCTCGATCATCACGTACAACGACAGTCCGGACGTCGGTTTTCGCGCGAGCGTGAACCCTTATCGCGGCTGCGAGCACGGTTGCTCTTACTGCTACGCCCGTCCCACGCACGAGTACCTCGGGTTCTCCGCGGGCCTCGATTTCGAGACCAGGCTCCTCGTGAAGGAAGACGCCCCCGAGCTGCTGCGCCGAGAGCTCTCCTCGCCACGCTGGACGCCGCAGACCGTGGTGATGAGCGGCGTGACCGATTGCTACCAGCCGATCGAGCGCCGTTTCCAGCTCACCCGGCGCTGCCTCGAGGTCTTCGTGGAGCTCCGAAATCCCGTCGCCACGATCACGAAGAACGAGCTGGTGACCCGCGACCTCGATCTCCTGGCCGACCTGGCCTCCGACCACGCTGCGGCCTCCTTCCTTTCCATCACCACGCTCGATCCCGAGCTGTCGCGCCGCATGGAGCCGCGGGCTTCGATCCCGGAACGGCGCCTCGCCGCGCTGCAGGCTCTCGCGGAGGCGGGCGTGCCGTGCGGCGTCATGATCGCGCCGGTGATCCCTGGGCTGAACGACCACGAGATCCCCGCCATTCTCGCGGCCGCGTACTCCATGGGCGCGCGAATCGCCGGGTACGTCCCGCTCCGCCTGCCCTTTGCGGTGGCGCCCCTGTTCGAAACGTGGCTCGAGCAGCATCTGCCGCTCCGGAAAGAGAAGGTGCTCAATCGCATCCGCTCGATGCGGGGCGGCAAGCTGAACGACCCGAGCTTCGGCTCGCGGATGAAAGGGGAAGGCGCCTACGCCGAGCAGATCGCCGCGCTCTTTGCGGTCTCGTCGCGCAAGGTCGGCTTCACCGCACGATTCCCGGCCCTGTCGGCAGCGGCCTTCCGGAAACCGAAAGGCCCGCAGCTGTCTCTGTTCTAGGAGCCTTTTCGAACCTATTCCAGCTTCGGCGCCGGCCCCATCACATCGTCCACGCTCAGCACCTGGAACGTGCCGAGCTTCAGCGCCTGGAGCGGCTTCTCGATCGTCGCGCGATCCCCCACGATCACGATCGCCAGATTTCCAGTGTCGATCTGCGCGCGCGCGGCCCTCACCATCTGATCCGAGCTCACCGCGAGCGCCTTCGGCACGAAGCTGTCGAAAGTATCGATCGGGAGGTCGTAGAGCACGATCTCGGCGAGCTTGGCCGCCATCTGGCGGCTCGTCTCGAACTGCTCGGCAAATCGAAGCGCGAGGAAATTACGCGCGCGCTCGATCTCCTTCGGAGTCGGCGGCGTCTTCATGCGTTCGAGCTCCTTCATGAACTCGACCATCGCCTCTCCCGTGGACTTGCTCTGCACATCCGCCGCGGCCAGGAACACGCCTCCGGTCCGGCGGTAGTCGAAGCCCGAGCCCGCGCCGTAGGCCCAGCCGTGCTGCTCGCGCAGGTTGTTGTTCAGCCGCGAGGTGAAGCTTCCCCCGAGGAGCGTGTTCATCACCTCCAGCACCTCGTAATCCGAGGTGCGTCTGTCGGGGCCGACCCGCCCGATCCGGATGACGCTCTGCGCCGCGCCCGGCTTGTCGACGAGCCAGAGCTTCCGTCCCTTCAGCTGGGCAGGGGCGGGAACCGGCGCAGGCGCACCGCCGCCGGCGGCCCAGGAACCGAAGGCCTTTTCGAGCAGGGGCACCAGCTGAGCGCCTTGCACGTCGCCGGTGACGATCAGCGTCGCGTTCGCGGGGCGGTAATGCTTCTCGTGAAAGGAACGCAGGTCGGCGACGGAAAGAGCGGCCAGCGACGTCGCGTCGCCATCGGCCGGAGAACCGTAGCGATGGCCCTTGCCGAAGATCGCGCGGGAGAGGCCCCACGAGGCGATCTGACGCGGCTCCGAGCGCGCCTCCAGGATTCCGGTGAGCTCGTCCCTGCGAACCCGCTCGAGCTCCTTCGCCGGGAAATCGGGACGGAGCGCCACATCCGCCATGAGCGGGAGCGCCGCCTCGAGACGTGCGACGGGAACCTCCATGTCCACGATCGACCCGTCCCACGTGGCTGCCGCTTTCAGATCGGCACCGAGATAGGAAAGCGCATCGTCGAGAGCGAGAGAGTTTTTCCCGCCCGCCCCTTCGTCCAGCATCCCGGCCGTGAGCGCTGCCAGACCGATCTTCGGGAGCGGATCCTCGGCGGCTCCGCTCTTGATCAGGAGCACGAGCGTGACGATCGGAACCTCGTGCGATTCCACGATCAGCACGGGCAGGCCGTTCGAGAGCGCCACCCGCTTCACGGGCGGAAGCTTCAGCGGACGCACGGGTCCCGGGACGGGCGGCACGGTGCGATCGACCGCGCCCGCATTGCCGCTCGCGAGCAGGAGAGTGCCGGCGAGGAAGGCCGTCGCGTGCAAACGGATCCGGTTCATTTCGCCACCTCCGCCAGGGCCAGGTTCCTTTTTCCTTCGGGCACGATGGACAGGATCACGCGCCCGGGTCCCAGGTACCGAAAGGCGACGGCATGCACGTCCGCGGGCGAGAGCGCGCGATAGCGGGCGAGATCGGATTCGAAATAGCCCGGGTTCCCGGTGTACGTGAAGTACTGGTTCAGCTGGTCGGCCTTGCCGCCGAAGCCTCCCACCTTCTCGAGCCTCACGAGGAGCTTCGCCTCGTAGTCGTTCCGGAAGCGATCCAGCTCGCGCTGGCTCGGCGGTTTCTCCGTCAAGTGCGCGACCTCCTCGTCCACCACCTTGCGGATCTCCTCGAGCGAGCGCCCCGCCTTCGCGGTGACGATGATGTCGAACGTGGAGGAGAGCGCTCCGGCGTCCAGCCCGGCCGTGACGTCCTGCGCGATCTGCAGGTCGTAGACGAGCCGCTTGTAGAGACGCGAGTTCTTCCCGGTGGCCAGGACTCCGCCGAGGGCGTTCAGGGCCGCTTCGCTGGCAGAGTAGGCCGGAGGTCCAGGCCACGAGATGTAGAGCCTCGGCAGCTCGACCTTGTCCTCGAAGACGAGCCGCTTCTCACCCGGGAGAACGACGGTGCGCGGCGCCAGCGGCTCCACCGGCGCGGCGGCGGGAATCTCGCCGAACCACTTCTCCGCGAGCGCACGCGCGGTCTTCGTATCCACGTCGCCCGCGATGACGACGCTCGTGTTCCCGGGTCCGTAGTAGCGCTTGAAGAAATTCGCGACGTCTTCATGGGTGGCGGCGCCGAGATCCTCCATCGACCCGATGGTCGGCCAGTGGTACGGATGGTCGGCGGGGTAGATGGCCTCGGAGAGCAGGATCGAAGCCATGCCGTAAGGCCGGTTCTCGTACGACTGCCGCCGCTCGTTCTTCACGACGTCACGCTGCTGGTTCACGCGGGCCATCGACATGGTGTCCAGGAGGTACGCCATCCGGTCCGACTCGAGGAAGAGCGCGGTCTCGAGCGCGTTGGCCGGGATGTCTTCCCAGTAATTCGTGCGGTCCTGCGTGGTGGAGCCGTTATTGTTGCCGCCCACCGCCTCGAGCCACTGGTCGAACGCGCCTTCCGGAACGTTCTTGGAGCCGTTGAACATGATGTGCTCGAAGAGGTGAGCGAAACCGGTCCGCCCCGGCGTCTCGCGTGCGGAACCCACGTGGTACCAGGTGTTCACGGTGGCGAGAGGAGCCGAGTGGTCTTCGTGCACGATGACGGTCAGGCCGTTTTTCAGCCGGAACATCTCGTAAGGAACCTCCAGCCGCTCGGCTGCGAACGCAGCTCCGGAGACCGCGGTGGAGAGGAGAACCGCCAGCAGGACACGTCGCATGGAACCTCCGTCAGGCCCGGAGTTTACGTTTCGAGCCCGGATGGGGTCTCAGATCGCGGCGCGGAACGATCGAATCCGAATTGCCCAGACGCTCTTTCTCCAGGGGTCAGCCAGATCGCGGCGCGCATGGTTCACGGTTCGTTTCGAAATTGCGGCCCGGTCCTTGCTATTCGAAGGCTTCGTCTCTTTGGGTTCGCCTATTCGTCGCGCTGGAGGCCCCTCGTGTCGCTCAGAGTTCGGCTGGTCCTTCTCCTGGCCGGCATCCTCGTCGTCCTGATGGCAGCCGAATGGCTGCTCGTGCGTGCGCTGACGCGCGATCTCTCCACGGAGCTTGGTGAAGTGGCGTCGAACGTGGGACAGCAGGTCGTCCGCCGCGTTGAGGCATTGGACCAGCCTGGGAGAACGGGGTTCAGGTTCTCTCTCGAGTCTCCCGGCACTCCGGCCGAGCCCGGAAAAGAGGAGGTCCTTCCTCACCCCGCCCCTCAGCACGGGAGCATGGTCACGGAGGAAACGCGCGTCGTGAAGAGTGCCGGTGCGGCCGGTTCGAATCAGCACGTCCGCATCACCACCGTTCACATGGAGGAAAAGCTGGAGCGTGGCCCCGGCGACAGGCTCGGCGGAAAGCCGCGCTTTCTCGTGCTCAAGGGCCCCCATATCCGTTCCCTGATCCCCATTCCCGAGAAGGCCTTCGACGAGAAGGTCTCGCGTTTCCGGGGGCAGCTGCTGCTGGGCTCGCTGGCCCTGCTCGGCGTCGGTCTGCTCTCGGCCGCCGTCGTCGCCGACCGCGTTTCCGCACCGTTGCGCGAGCTGGCCCGGACGGCGCGCACGGTGAGTGATGGCGGGCTCGGGGCGCAGGTCTCGCGTGCGCCGGGTGGTGAGGCCGGAGAGGCCATCCTCGCGTTCAACCGCATGTCGCTGCGACTGAAAGAGCTGGAGCGCGAGACGCTCGCCCTCAAGGAGAGGCAGCACCTCGGAGAGCTGGGCGACGTGGCTCGAGGTCTCGCTCACGCGCTGCGCAACCCCTTGCACGCGATCGGGCTCTCGCTCGAGGAGCTAGCCGCCCGCGCCGAGCGCCCCCTTGGCGGGGAGGAACCGTCTCCTTCAGATTCCTCCGCCGAGCTGGCCGAATCCGCCCGGCGCCAGATCCGGCACATCGACCAGTCGATCCGCGCATTCCTGGCGCTGGCCAGCGGCGGCGGCGGAACCGAGGAGGATCTGGACGCGACGCTCATGGTCAAAGACGTCGTCCTCACCGCGCTGCACGATGCGCGCGGGAGAGTTCACGTGGAGATCGACGAGCCGGACGCGCCGATCCGCATCCGCGGGATCGCGGCCGAGGTCAAGGCGGTGCTACAGGCGCTCGTGGTGAACGCGATCGAGGCGAGCCCGAACGGTGGGAATGTCGTCGTGCGTGCCGCGCCGCTTTCGGGACAGGGGCTCCGCGTCGAGGTGGAGGATGGCGGGCCGGGCCTGCCTCCGGACGTTCGAGCCCGCCTCTTCACGCCCCATGTCACGACCAAGGCGAACGGTTCGGGCATGGGACTCTTTCTCGCACATCGCATCGCCACCGGCCGCTATGCGGGGTCGCTCGATCTGCTCAATGCCTCGCCCTGCGGCACGCGGGCCGTGCTGGTGATCCGTGACCGCGCGGGAGC
>JBDSFL010000468.1:0-3282 GCA_039919545.1 Thermoanaerobaculia bacterium
CAAACTGTACCACTACCCCGCCTTCCGCTGACTTGCGCGGAGGGCGGTATCGGCTAAATTGTTAGGTGCGCGTCCGTTGCGATGCGCGGTGGATGGATTTGCACAACCGCTTGCAACCACCTTAAAAAATGCTAAAGTGTTGGGAGAGCACCACCTGAGTGGTGAGCGGGTCCCGCACTTACTTGGCGGGACCCTTTTTGTTTTCGATCTACTTTTGATGCTGAATGACGTGAGCCAATCGCCATATATTCGGGCATTGCAGGATCGGGTTCTGGTCTTCGACGGCGCCATGGGGACTTCGATCCAGAACTACGAGCTGACCGCCGCTGATTTCGGTGGCCAGCACCTCGAGGGCTGCAACGACTATCTCGTCATCACCCGGCCGGACGTGATCGAGGAGATCCACGCGAGCTTCCTCGAGGCCGGGTGCGACGTGCTCGAGACGGATACATTCCGCTCGAACCGCCTCACGTTGGGCGAATACAAGCTCGGCGACCGGGTACACGAGATCAATCACGCCGCGGCGTCCCTGGCGCGGCGGGTGGCGGATCGGTTCGCGACCCCCGAGCGGCCCCGCTTCGTCGCGGGTTCGATAGGGCCGTCGGGCTTCCTGCCCTCGGCGTCCGATCCAACGCTGGGCAACATCACGTTCGATCAGCTCGTACCGCTCTTCGCCGAGCAGGCTCGCGGTCTGATCGACGGTGGCGTCGACGTGCTGCTCATCGAGACGTCGCAGGACATCCTCGAGGTCAAGGCGGCAATCTTCGGGTGCCGCGAAGCGATCGCCGAGGCCGGGAGGCCCGTCGCACTGCAGGTGCAGATTACGCTCGATACCTCGGGCCGGATGCTTCTTGGGACGGATATCGGGGCAGCGCTCGTCACCCTCGAGTCGCTGCGCCCCGACGTGATCGGCCTGAACTGCTCCACGGGACCCGAGCACATGAGGCAGGCGGTGCGCTTCCTGGGCGAGAATTCGAGCCTGCCCATCTCGGTGATTCCGAACGCCGGCATTCCGCACAACGAGGGCGGGTGCGCCGTTTATCCACTCAAGGCCACGCCCTTCGCGGATCAGATGGAGGAGTTCATCAGGGAGTTCGGCGTGTCAGTGGTTGGCGGTTGCTGTGGTACGACCCCCGACCACATCCGCCAGCTCGTGGAGCGCATTGGAGTTTTGAAACCGAAGCAGCGGACCGTCATCAAGATCCCGCGGCTGTCGTCCGCCATTCGCGCGATCGACCTGGTGCAGGTGCCCGCGCCGACGATGATTGGCGAGCGGGTCAACGCCCAGGGTTCGCGTAAGATGAAGCGTCACCTCATCGACGACGACTACGACGGGGTGCTCGAGGTCGCGCGCGAGCAGGTCGAGGGCGGGGCGCACGTGCTGGACGTCTGCGTCGCGCTCACGGAGAGGCAGGACGAGGACTTCCAGATGAAGACCGTCGTGAAGCTGCTCTCGCAATCGGTCGAGTCACCGCTGTGCATCGACTCGACTGAGGGGAACGTCATCCAGGCCGCGCTGAAGCAGTCGCCGGGGCGGGCGATCGTCAACTCGATTAACCTCGAGAACGGCCGCGTCCGCGTCGATGATGTCCTTCCGCACGTCGCGGCGCACGGGGCGGCGGTCATCGCGCTCACCATTGACCGCGACCTCGGCGGCATGGCGAAGACGGCCGAGATCAAGCTCGAGGTGGCGCGGAAGATCCACAAAATCGCGACCGAGGAGTACGGCCTCGACCCCGACGCGCTGATCTTCGACGCCCTCACGTTCACGCTGGCCACTGGCTCTGAGGAGTTTCGCCACTCCGCGGTGGACACGATCGAAGGGATCAGGGCAATCAAGCGGGAACTTCCGGGAGTCCTGACCACTCTGGGCGTATCGAACGTTTCGTTCGGGCTGCAGAAGCACTCACGCGCAGTGCTTAATTCCGTCTTCCTCTATCACTGCGTGGAGGCGGGGCTCGACACGGCGATCATCAACCCGGCGCACGTGGTCCCGTATGCAGAGATCCCTGACGAGGAGCGGAAGCTCGCCAACGACCTGATCTTCGATCGCCGGACGGAGGACCACGACCCGCTCGCCTCGTTCATCGCGTTTTACGAGAACACGACGGTCGAGGAGACCGCCGCCATCGATCCGACCGCCAGCATGGAGCCCGAGGCGGCGCTCCACTGGAAGATCCTCCATCGAAAGAAGGACGGTGTCGAGGACCTCGTCGACCAAGCTGTGGTGCGGAACGGGGCCGTGCCGGTGCTGAACACGGTGCTGCTGCCTGCGATGAAGGAAGTTGGCGACAAGTTTGGCGCGGGCGAGCTGATCCTGCCGTTCGTTCTGCAGAGCGCGGAAGTGATGAAAAAGGCCGTCGCGCGGCTGGAGACGTACCTGGAGAAGAAGGATGGGCAGACCAAGGGGCGGGTGGTGCTCGCGACCGTCTACGGTGACGTGCACGACATCGGGAAGAACCTGGTCAACACGATTCTGACCAATAACGGCTACACGGTTTATGACCTCGGCAAGCAGGTGCCGGTCAACACCATCATCGAGAAGGCAGAGGAGGTGGGGGCGGACGCGATCGGGCTTTCCGCGCTGCTCGTGTCCACGTCCAAGCAGATGCCCCTGTGTGCGCAGGAGCTGCACAAGCGCGACCTGAAGTATCCGCTGCTCGTCGGAGGCGCGGCCATCAATCCGAGCTTCGTCCGCTCGGCCGCCGTGATCGACGTGGCGCAAAACGAGGTCTATCCGCCGGGGATGTTCTACTGCAAGGACGCCTTCGAGGGCCTCGCCGTGATGGATCGCATCACCGATCTGGAGGCGCGGGACGAGTTCGTTCTCAACCATAATCTCGAGATGGTCGAGCGGTCGAGGGCGTACGCGGAGAGCAAGGCGAAGGCTGAGTCCCTGCGGCCGGAGTCACGGATCGATGCCGTCGTGCCCGACGCGGACATCCCGCAGCCGCCATTCTGGGGGGTGAAGGCGCTCGATCTTCAGGTGGATGAGATCGTTGAGTGCATCGACCTGAATACGCTCTACCGGATGCAGTGGGGCGCGAAGAACCTGAAGGGCGAGGAGTGGGATCGGATCCTCGCGACCGAGTTCGAGCCTCGGCTGAAGCGTTATGCCCTGGAGGCGCGCAGTCAGGGGTGGCTTCGACCGAAGGCGGTCTACGGCTACTTTCCCGCGGGCCGGGATGGTGACGATGTCGTCATCTTTGACCCCGCGGATCGGAAGAAGGAGCTGGGCCGGCTCGACTTCCCGAGGCAGGCCGATCGGGAGCGCCTCTGTCT
>JBDSFL010000510.1:0-9131 GCA_039919545.1 Thermoanaerobaculia bacterium
GGGACTTCAAGATCAGGGGCCGGGAATGGCCATTCCCGGCCAGCGGCCGGGCCGCACCGCCGGCGCGGATGCGAGGCGCGTGACGGCGAGGGGAATATGGGGCCACCGCCGGCGCGCGCCTCGCAGAGCGTCCTGCTCGATCGCACCGCTTCGCCGGAGCCCGGTGGGGCCGGGGGCGGGTTGATCGCGTCGTGCTCTTCGCAGCGGTGCGGCGTGAACGCCGCCCAAGAGATCGGCGCTGGCGGTTCGAGGTCAGGGGGAGGAGAGGATCGTGCGAAGCGTGGTTTCCAGCGAGGTGCGGTCAGCGGGCTCGATTCGTCCGAGATGCTTGATGACGAGTGTCTTGTCGATCGTCAAGAGGATCGGCTTGATGGCGCCGGGGACGAGGAGTCCGGCCTTCTGCCAGGAGGTAATGAGCGTCTCACCGAACAGCAGGGGCGACCGGAGCTTGCTCGTGATGGCCATGAGGATCACGTCGGGGCGTCGCTGGTTGTAGCGGCTGGAACTGGCCACGACGGCGGGCCGCCTCTTGGAGCCGGAGCGATCCGTGAAGAAGAACTCGACTAGGACGATGTCGCCGAAATCAAAGCTGGTCGTAGGCGGCATCTTCGGGGTTATCCCACGCATCCCGCAGAGCGGGCTCGGACATCCTCATGGCCGCCTGGCGTAGTTGATTGTCATCGTCCCTTTGAAGCAGGAACTCGATGAAGTCTTCCACCTCGGTCAGCTTCTCGGGGGGAAGCGCGTGGAGCTTCTGGAGCAGGGTGTCGTCATGCGGATTCTGAGAAGACATCAGGTGTGATCCTACGCGCGTCGACGTTTGTCGATCTGAGCTTCGATGTTGCGCTGTGCCAAGACGCCATCGACCAGAAGGATGATCGCCTCACGGTCCTTGAGAGGGAGCGCCTCTGCTTCGCGAAATCTCTGGTACAGCCGGAGATTCCCGATCGGGGGTTCTTCCTGCTGTGGCTTGGTCGCGTCGACGCCGAGCCAGAGCTCGTCGGCCGAGACCCTGAGGATGTGGGCGAGAGCGGCGGCCGTCTCGAGCGCAGGGAGAACCTGAGCGCGCTCGTAGCGTGAAATCTGCACCACATCGGCGCCGATGAGGTCGGAGAGTTGCTTCTGAGAAAGCCCACGGCTCTCGCGCAGTTTCTTCAGCCTGAGCCCGAAACCCTTCGTCAGTGTGCCCACGCTTCGTGTCCGTTTCCCTTTCATCGGGGCCAGTGTAGGGGCGGAATCGCGGTGCCGGCCCCGGTAGCAACCGCGCTTGACAGCGTACAGATTAAGACACCATCATATCAATGGTCTCTTAAGTCTATATGGAAATCTCTCTTGACAGCCCGTTCTCGAAACGGAGGTTTTCAATGCTGATCTCGAAGGCCGACATCGACGAGGTGAAGGCCCGGCACGAGCTGGGCGACTTCGTGCGTGCCTCGGGCGTGGAGCTGAAGTAGCAGGGAAAGTCCTTCGTCGGGCGGTGTCCATTTCACTCTCCTGATCTGACGCCGTCCCTCGTCGTCAACGTCGACAAGCAGATTTGGAACTGTCTCGGCGCCTGCGGCGCCGGTCCGCGTGCCGGCCCGGGGAAGGGACGCTCGGGCGGTGACCTCTTCGCCTATGCGATGAAGCTCTGGAGCGTCGACTTCCGCGAGGCGTACGTGCGGCTGGGTGGTGTGGCGCGAAACGAGGTCCCACCACCGTGCCGGAGGTCCTCACCGCCGGCGGACGACGGAGGCCCTCGAAAAATGGCGGAGCCGCTCACCGTCACGGGCCGCGCGCCGCGCACCGAACTCTTCTCCCGTGTGGTCGAGCTGTACCACGCGGAGCTCGGCCGCCACCAGGCCGCCCAGGAGTACCTCGAATCGAGAGGCCTCAGAACGCGCTCGCTCTGGCGCGCCTTCAAGCTCGGATACTCGTCGGGCTCGCTCGAAGAGCTGGCCGGTGAGGAAGAGGACAACGCGGCCCGGCGCGGCCTGATAGCGATGGGGATCTTCACGAGCGACGGCGAGGACCGGATGAAGGGGAGAGTGATCTTCCCGCTCTTCGCCCTGAACCAGCTTCCCGTGAGCCTCTACGGCCGAGCCATCACGGCCGACCTCTTCGCGCACAACCTCCTGCCCGGCCAGCGGCACGGCATCTACAACCAGAATGCGCCTCGGCGCTCCAAGGAGCTGCTCGTCGTCGAGTCGGTGATCGACGCGGCATCCCTCGTCGAGGCCGGCGTCGGCAATGCGATCCCGCTCTACGGCGTCAACGGTTTCTCCGACGATCACCGCGAGCTCGTGAGACGTTTCGGCGTCACGAGTGTCGTCGTGGCCCTGGATGCGGACGAGACCGGCCGGCGCGCAACGCCACACGTCGCCTCGGCCTTCGCGGAGCTGGGCGTTGCGGTGCGGGTCATCGAGTGGCCGGAAAAGGACCCCAACGAGCTGCTCGTGATGCACGGCCCGAAGAAGACGCGCGAGATCACCGAGGCTCTGCTCGCTCCAACGAAAGCTCGTGACCTACCGATCCTTGCCGCTGCTGTTGCCGTTGCTCCTGCTGCGCCCGCCCTCGCGCCTGATCCGGCGGTGAACGCAGCAATTGCTCCTCTTCCCCTAACCGCCGCTTCCGCTCTCGAGTCGAGCGCCCTCGACGATGCATTTAGAGAAGAAGGCAGCTTCGAGTGTCCGGTGTCGGCCGACGCCAACTCATCTGTACCCTCTGGCCTAGCCGCGCTCACGAAGGAGCAGCTCGTCGCCGAATCTCTCGTCATCACCTGCGCCGATCGCCTCTATCGGATCGTGTGGACGCCGGGCTGCTCGCCCTCACACCTGCGGGCGACAGTGCGCGTACGGGTCGAGCACCCTGCGGGGTCGATCCTCACCGACGCCGCTCGCGCGCTCGAGCCGCCGGCCTTCATCGACTCGCTCGATCTCGTGATGGCCCGCGCCCGTGAGAGCTTCGCCAAGCGTGCCTCGCGGGCCGTTGCCAGCGCGCGTGAGACCGCGGGAGTCCCGCTCTCCGACGACGCGCACCTCGTCCTGCAGCGCGCCCTCGAAGCCGATCTCGGCCGCCTAGCCGACGTCGGCGAGGAGCGGCGGAAGGCGCTCGAGTCCAGGGAGGCCGTGCCGCTCGCGATGAGCGAGCTGGATCGCAAGCGGGCGCTGCGCCTGCTGAAGGACCCGCGCCTTCTCTCGCTGATCGTCGAACACATGGAGGCGATCGGCTACGTGGGCGAGGACACGAACAAGACTATCGGCTATCTCGTCGGCATCTCGCGGAAGCTCGACGTGCCGCTCTCGATGGTCATCCTGTCGCCCTCGGGCTCAGGCAAGTCGGGCCTTGCCGACGCGCTCGAAGCCCTGACTCCGGAAGAAGAATTTCTCTCGCTCTCCTCCATCACCGCGCAGGCGCTCTTCTACATGCCCAAGGACAAGCTCAAGAGGAAATTCATCCTCATCGAAGAGCGAGCGGGCTCGATCGAGGCCGACTATTCGATCCGGGCTCTGCAGTCCAAGAAGAAGCTCACGCGCGCCGTCCCGATCAAGGACCCGTCGACCGGGAAGATCGAGACAAAGATCTTCGAGATCCTCGGGCCGGCGGCATTTCTGGAGACGACGACCGAGAGCCGCATCAACGTCGAGAACGCCACGCGGTGTTTCGAGATGCACCTGGACGAGAGCCAGGAGCAGACCGAGCGGATACAGAAGGCCCAGCGCCACGCCAAGACCTTCCTCGGACTCTGGGCCAAGGACGAGCGCGAGGCCATCGTGCGGCTGCACCACGATGCCCAGCGGCTCTTGCGCACCGTCTCCGTCGTCATCCCGTATGCCGACGCCATCGAGTTTCCATCGGCCTGGCTGCGCACGCGGCGCGACAACCTCCGCTTTCTCCACCTCATCGAGGTCCTGGCTTTCTTGCGGCAGTACCAGCGCCCCCTCGTCCACAAGAAGACGAGCGAGCCCTCCGGCAAGAGGCTCGAAGATCTCAGCGAGGACGAGCTGGCCGAAGCCGTCGTCATCGCGACCCCCGACGACTACGCGGCCGCGTACGAGCTGGCCGGCGGCCTGCTGGGCGAGACGCTGCTGGATCTCAAGAAACCCGAGCGGGCGTTTCTCGATCTGATCCGCGCCAACATGGAAGAGCTGGCCGAAGCGGGGCAGCCCGAAGAATTCTCGCGGCGAGAGATCCGAGAGATCTCCGGCCTTCCCCAGCACCGCGTGCGAGAGCTCTTCGAGGCGCTCCTGGAGCTGGAATACGTCGAGTCGGTGCGGGCCTCGCGCGGAGCCGGCGTGCGCTACCGGCTCACGAGCGCCGCGGGCGGAGGCGAGCGCACGGTGCCCGGTCTGCTGTCACCGGAGGCGCTCGAGCGGAAGCTCGACGAGCTGAAGAACGGCCGCGAGAAGAAGGCCGAGATGTCGTCGTCTTCGTCTCTGCCGCTGGAATAGGTGAAATGTGCGAATGCCGTCACCAATTCAATCAACCCGCTCCCAGAGCGACTTGAGCGCCAATGGGTGAATGTGCGAGGGAAGCATGAGAGAAGACACGAAAGCCACCGTCACCGTCGCAGCTTCTTCCTCTAATGGCCTCTCCCGCTCCGGGCTCGAGCTCGCGCCCGATCCATTCGATGCCGAGGCCGTGCGTCAGGTCGGTTTCGGCGCGGCCTTCGACGCCTGTCGCGTGCGCTACCTCGCCGAGCTCCGGCGGCTCGGCCGCTCGAAATCGAACCGGCACAAGGTCAGCGTGACGCTCGCGGACCTCGCCGCTTTCCTGCAGATGAACGCCGACCCCAAGCCGCGCACGCTCGCGGATCTCACGCCCGAGCACGTCGGAGCCTTTCGTGATCAAGAGCTCTCTCGTCCCAAGAAGACGACCGGCACGGGCAACCTGTCGGCCACGAGCCTCTGCGGCCTGGTGGCGCTGCTGCGCGGCTTCTTCGAGTACCTGGCCTCGCAAGGAATCGTCCTGCTCGATCCGGCGCGCGACCTGGCATTTCCAAGGCGGCCGCACATGCTTCCTCGCGCCATCCCCACGCCGCGTCAGGTCAGGCGCTTGCTGGCGATGCCACCTGACGACTCGCCCTTGGGCCTTCGCGATCGTGCCGTGCTCGAACTCCTCTACTCGACGGGCCTCAGAAACGCCGAGGCGTGCGGGCTCTTCGTCGGCGACGTCGATCTCGAGAACCGCCTCATTCATGTGCGACACGGCAAGGGGGGTAAGGAGCGCGTCACGCCGATCGGCACCGTGGCCGCCGCGGCGCTGCAGCACTACCTCGGAACGGCGTGGGCGCTGCTGAGACAGAAGGGCCCCATCTCGCCACAGGCGGGCGATGCGGTCTTCCTGACGCGTCGCGGGACATCGCTCAAGGAGCAGGATCTCAGGGCGCTGGTGAAGCTCTACCGTGCCCGCGCCAACCTCAAGAGCCCCGTCACGCCGCACGCGCTGCGTCACGCGTGCGCGACACACCTGCTACGCGGTGGAGCCGACATCCGGCACATCCAGCTCCTGCTCGGGCACTCGTCGCTCAAGTCGACCGAGATCTACACACACGTCGAACCGAAGGATCTCCGGCGAATGCTGGATCGCTGCCACCCCCGCGCCACACGCCCGGAAGCGTCCTCATGAGCGACCCCGTCCTCCCGAATCCAACGAACACAGCGAGTAACTCTTTCGATCGCGAGATCGCGCTCTTCATCCAGGAACGGAAGCGGCTGGGCTACTCGAGCGGCTATCTCGACCACAACATCAAAAGCATCCGGAGCCTCAGAGAGAGCCTCGTCTCGCGCGGGCGGCCGGTCGACCTCCTGGCCGTCACCGAAGGCGACATCCTGGCGTCGCTTTCGTCCGAGCAGTCCCGAGGCCTCGCCGACAACACGATCCGCGTCGCGGCCGTCGGGCTGCGGGTCTTCTTCGCCTGGCTCTATAAGAAGGGGCTCATCCTCATCGATCCGGCCCGCCACATCGCCCTCGGCCACAAGAAGCGAACGCTCGGCTACGTGCCGACGCCGGCCGACGTGAAGAAGCTGCTCGCTGCCTGCGACGTCGAGACGGACCACGGCCTGAGGAATCGCGCGATCCTCGAACTGCTCTACGGCTCGGGTCTTCGTCTCAATGAAGTGAAGAATCTCGACACGCGCGACATCGACCTGGCCGAGCGGAGCGTCTTCATCAAGAATGCCAAGGGCCGCAAGGACCGGATCGTGCCGCTCACCGAAACGGCGGCCGACATGATCGGCCAGTACCTCAAGCACGTCAGGCCGCCCTGGCCGCACGCGGCGCTCTTCGTCTCGATCGCCGGCGGCCGCTTCGAGCCGCACAACTGGAGATCGCGGCAGCTCAGGCCCCTCGTCATGGACGTCGGCCTGCCCATCACGCTCACGCCTCATCGCCTCCGTCACGCGTGCGCCGTGCATCTCCTGCAGAACGGCGCGGACATCAGGCACATCCAGAAGCTCCTCGGCCACGCGTCGATCTCGACGACAGAGATCTACCTGGCGCTCGACGTCGCCTCGCTGCAGAAGACTATCGAGAATGCGCACCCGCGCGAGCACGAGAGCCCGTTGGCACGGAGCCGGGAAGACTCAGACGACGACGAGTAAGGGAGTCGCGCTCGAGCGCGTCTTCATGCATCCTCGTGAACGTGCGAACCCCTCCCGCAGCGCCGACCGAATCCCGAACCCCATGGGAGAATCCGGCGTCGTGAAAGCGGTGCGCACCTTGAAGGCCATGGCGGGCCTTCTCGCCTTTGTAGCAGGGCTCTCTCAGGCGCTGCCTGCCGAAGCCTCACGCCCCCAGCTGGGGCCCACCACACTCGTACACGAGCAGCTCCTGGAGCCCGCTCTCGACAAGTACGACTCCAACGAGTCGTCGAACGCCTTCCCGCTCTTCACCTATGACGACGAGCAGCTTCTTCTTCTAACTGCTGACGACGCTCGCGTGTGTCTACGACGTGAGGGGCAGCGCGGTGCGGACCTTCGAGCGGCCGCTGAGCAGGCCTTCCCGCGCGTCGTACACGTCGACTTCGAGCCGCTCGCGATCCTGCGATACGGGTATGACGTAACGGGGAAAGAGACCCTTTTAGACAGCGGAGATATCCGGGTCACCCTCGGAGCCAACTCGCTGCCTATCCAGGGCTTCCGTCTTTTCGCGAGGGCGGTACGAAGCACCTATTCTCACCGCGCCAGGTGGTACGACCCCCGGACGGCTAGCTGGCTCTCCGAAGACCCTGAAGGCGATGTCGACTCCCCGAACCTCTACGCCTTCGTCGGGCAACGACCGCATGAGAAGACTGACCCCTTGGGACTGGCGGGAGATTCCGAGGGAACTCTCGAAGTGTTGAGCAGGATGGAATCGGCGGCAGGAAAGCAGGCACTGTGGCAATCGAAGAAGGATGTGCTCATCGCGAGCGAGGCGCTCTCGGATCTATATCTTCGAAAGAAGATCGGTGGTCTGTCGCGAAATCTTTTGCCTCCGAAGGATGTCTATGCGAATGGCATCGATGCGGCCTACATCACTGGCGAGGGTGCTGAGCGAAAGCTCCTGTTGGTTGACACAAAGCACTCGTTCTGGCGAACGCGAAATGCAGGCAGCGTCACTGCATTTGAGAACGTTAATGAGCGGGCACTTCTCGATGAGCTTCTAAGCGCTGGACGGATTACCCGTGAAGAACAGTCCGTGCTGATTAGGAACCTAGGCAACACCGAGCGAATGGTCGTTGGCACCGGAGCAATTAAGGGCGTTTCTGAGAAGCTGGAGAAACAAGGCATCAAGTTTCTACGGCTTGAAGGTGAGGAGGCAGCTCAGCTGGCACGCATTCAAGGCCTACGCGCTAGCCGCATCAAGAGCTATTTCACACGCACTCTCGGTAAGGCGGTGACCGCGGTTGCGATCGCCAGCATTACTCGGAGAACACTAGCCGGTGATTTTCAGGGGGCTAGTGAAGAAGCCCTTCTCTTTCATCCAGGGATTGCGGCCGCAGTGATGGCGAAGGAGCTTGGCACTCTTGCAGCCGAAACCAGCTTTGAGAGCTTGAGAGATAGAGGCAAGGGCCTGACCCGGATCCAGGATGAAAAACATCGACTCGTAGTAGAAGGCGAATAGCAGGAGGTTATACGGCGAAGCCGACTCTCCTCGACCTGTCGATAGGGACGGGAATCGCAAACCGCAATCGGGAGGCAGATTCGGCGTTGGTAGATCTCCGGCGCGTGCGCGACAGTGGATCTTATTACGCGGATGGGACATTCCTCGCAGGCGACCTCATGCGGGCAGCCGCGGATCTGGCTTCTTGCTCTGTACTACCTGGATTCAATCAAGCGGAATTTAAGACCTTGCCACTGAAGAGGATCGAGAGATGGGATCTCGGCCGAGACGTTGCCGAACCCTTGAATCAAACTGGTGGTGGCGTTTTTTTTCAGTTTGATCTGATGCTCTTACGGCTTTTGACGGGTCAAATCGATGGCCTACAACGGGCATGGGCAACCGAAGCCAGCCGCTACGTTTTGGAGACGGATCGGCGGCCTGAATGGAGGCAGCGTGCGTGGAAGGAACGAGTCTGGAAGCTGACCGCAGATCTCCTGGCAGCATGCTATTGGCTGGATGCACCGGAACTCGCTAGGAATACGCTTAAGAAGACTTGGATGGCCGGCGGCAAGAACGCACTGGAGTGGGGCGACGTCCCAGATGTTTGGACGCGAAAGCGGATGGATTGGCTCGACTTTGCATTCTGGCGATCGTGGTGGGTCGAAGAACTAAACCTTCGGCCACAGGAGCACCTCGATCGTGGGCGGGTCCTGTCTCATGCTGTGTCTCTCTTTGGCGAAGCCCGGCAGATCAATGCCACCTTGGGTGACTACGTCGCAATGGCGCACGCTAACTTTTATGCGAGACAGTGGCCGATGGAGATCTGTGTGACTGTGAATCGCCTTTTAGAGGTAGAACCACGCGCTTGGAAATGAGGAGCCTGCAGGACACTTGCGATCAGATCTGGGTTATTGGTATGGAGCGCCCGTTTCAATTGTAGCGGCCGCGCAACTGGCGACACCGCGATTCCACGTGCTCATCTTTCGGCGCGTGATCGTTCCGGAAACCGATTCGAAGGCACCTCGCGATTCGACCTTCCGGCTTCCAGTGCGGCGCTCATTGCGACAGCG
>JBDSFL010000532.1:0-2973 GCA_039919545.1 Thermoanaerobaculia bacterium
GGTCACCAGGTTGCCGAGCCCGTTCGTGCCGCCCGCGCCGAGCCCCGTGCTCCAGGGCGACCCGAGAAGAGGATCGTTGCGGTTGATGAAGCGGGTGGAATGCGTGGTGCGGGCGTAGTTGTACTTGAGCAGCAGGCCGAATTCGTTGGCGATCTCCTGCTCGAAGCCGATGCTCGCCGAGAAGGTGCGCGGGTTCTGGAAATTCTTGTCGAACACGTAGACCTCCGGATGGTCGGGCGAGCCGATCTCGGAGGCGGGGATGATGTTCGGATATGCCGGCACGGGGCCCAGGAACGGGGATGCGGCGCTGTTGCGGAAGACGGTCTGCCCGATGCTGCCGTTCGTCGACCGGCTGGAAGCGAGCACCAGGCCCGGGATGCGCGCGTAGTAGAGGCCGGCCGTGGCGCGAAGCACCGATTTGCCGTCCCCCTTGGGGTCCCAGGTGATTCCCAGGCGCGGCTGCCAGAGGCTGTAGTCAGACGGAATGGTGCCGTCCGACGGGAACTCCTGCCCTTTCGACGTCCTCCCGATGAAGGGGGCGTAGAAGACCTGGCTCGGCGGCGTGATCGGATCGGGCTCGATCTCGGCCTCCCACCGCAGGCCGGCCTGGATGGTGAGATTGCGCGAGGGCTGCCACTTGTCCTGGATGAAGACCGCGGGCTCGGTCTGCACGATGGACTGCGTGCCCGCTTCCTCCACCGAACGGCCGCCGACGCCGGCGAACTGGAGATAGAGGAGAACGGGGCCGGTGATGTCGACACCCGCAGGGCAGCTCCCGGTCTCGGAGGTCGTGCCGTTTGCGCACTCCACGTACCGCGGGTTGCGCACGTAGTTCAGGAACCCGTCGGTGGAATCGAAGATGAAGCGGCCGTTGCCGAAGCCGCGAAAAGTCTGCGTGGAGTCGACGCGATTGAACTCGGCGCCCACTTTGATCTCGTGATTGCCCGTCAGGATCGAGACGTTGTCGTTCAGCTGGATGCGCGTGTCGTGGTAATCGACCGGAATGAAGAAAGGCATCCCGAAGCGGTAGCCCCGGCCGAAGTCGAAGCCCGTGTCGGGGAGCGGGCGGTTCTGCCCCGTGATGTTCGGACCCTGGTAGGGGCGGGGCCGATCCTCCCGCGCGAACTGGAAGCGGAATTCGTTCAGCAGCGAAGCCGAGAAATTCGAGATGGCCGAGCCGGTGACGGCGTTGGAGCCGTCGTCCTCGGTGGCGTTCGCGCTCGCGCCCCACGAATCCACGTCGAAGGTGCCGTTGGCCTGACGGGAGTTGGTGTAGTTGTAGCGCAGCGTGACGAGGTGCTTCTGCGAGGCGTTCCAGTCGAGCTTTCCGAGGAAGACCTGGGCGTCGTTCGACCGCTCGATGGCGGCGTTCTCGTTCGGGCTGCCCAGGGCCGCGAAGGCAGCCACGACGCGCGGCTCGATGCGGTTGGGGTCCTTCTGCTTGGTCGAGCGCCCGCGCTGGGCGTCGAACGCGGCGAAGAAGAAGAGGCTGTCTTTCCGGATGGGCCCGCCCAGCGTGGCGCCCCCCTGGAACTGGCTGGCGTCATTGTTCTGGGTGACGGCGGCCGTCCCGACCGCGTCGTCTTTCACGGCCGGCTTCGAGGACAGGGAGTCGCTCTTGTAGAAGACGTGGACGCTGCCGTGGAGCTCGTTCGTGCCGGACTTGGTGACGACGTTCACGAAGCCCGAGGACGAGCGGCCGAACTCGGCATTGGCGCCATCGGTGACGACCACGATCTCCTTCACCGCGTCGAGGTTGAACGTGAAGGCCGGGCGCTGGCCGCCGCGCTGCTCGCCGAAGAACGGGTTGTTGAAGTCCGCTCCGTCCACCGAGTAGTTGTTCTGGATCCCCTTCTGTCCGTTCACCGAGAGCTCGTCGCCGTCTGGCCCTTGCACGGTGGCGACGCTCGGCGTGAGCTTGGTGAACTCGACGAAGTTGCGGCCGTTGTTCGGGAGGCCCAGCACCGCACGCTCGTTGATGAGCGTGGAGCCCTCGGCCCGCGTCGTCTCGACCACCGGGGCGGCGCTGGTGACGACGACCTCCTGGGTCACCGTGGCCAGCGGCATCGTGAGGTTCAAGTTGATGGTCTGCCCCACCGAGAGATCCAGGCCGGTGCGTGTGAGCGTGCTGAAGCCCGCGAGGTTCACGGTGACCTTGTACGGGCCGAGCGGCAGGAGCACCCCGCGAAAGCGGCCCGCCTCGCTGGTGGTGACCACCTGCTCGAAGTTGGTGGCCGCGTTGTGAATCGTGACCCGAGCGCCCGGAACCGCTCCTCCGGACTGGTCCACCACCGTTCCCTCGATCACTCCGGTGGTCGCCTGCGATTGCGCGGCGAGCCGGAGCGCGGGAAGCGTGAGGAGAACCGCGAGGACGAGAACCTGTCGCGTCATCCGTGAAAATCGCATCGATATCTCCTCTTTCGTGCCTTGGGAAGGGAAAGAGCTATTCGTTTCGGCGAACTCTACCAGCTCGATATGAAGCAGGCAGCGCATCTCGAGGAACCTGTCGGGCTCGCACGATCAGGAATCCGGCCAGACAGCCTCCCAGGGCCGACAGCGCGGCCCCTGCCGCGAAGCCTGGCGGCGGCGCGTTCATCGGCCGTGGCGTGGCCATGGCGCCGGGCAATTCGTAGAGACCCGCCGCCGGAGGGGGCGCGCCGCCCAACCGAGCGTGCTGATAGCGCGGGTTTTCTCGCCGGCAGTCAGCCGAGCCGAAGGGCAATTCGACTCGCCGGGAAGCTGGCCGATGAGTCGGTGATCAGGCAGCCACCTCGACCTGCTGCTCGGCGGGCCGGAACTTGCGCGGCAGGACGTCCGTCAGGAAGGCCGTCAGGTGGAAAGCGAACACGCAAGGACGCTCGAGCATCGGAAAGTGGCCGGCCCAGCTGAGGAAGAAGAGCCGGGGGCGCGGGAGCAGCATCGCCATGTCGTGCGCGTGGATCGGCGGCATGATCGGATCCTCGGAGCCCCAGA
>JBDSFL010000139.1:0-3604 GCA_039919545.1 Thermoanaerobaculia bacterium
GATCCTGCGGGACGGCGACGAAGGCGCGCTCGAGGAGAGCGCGTCCCACGCGCACCGTCTCGCCGGGAATGCGCAGGACGCCCGCTGCGGCCAGGCTGCGCAGCCCGGCTCCCAGTCCGCGGCGCCCCAGGTCGTCCACGAGCTCGGTGAGGCGTGCCCTGCCGCGGCTCATCACGGCCTCGAGAATCTCCTTCTGGCGTGGATCGCGAGGAACCTCGCCGATGGCGCGCGCGCCCGGCACGTACACGGCGTCGCCGGCGGCCAGGAGCCGGCTCGGGACCGCGGCTCGCAGCATCTCGCCCGGAGGGACGAAATAGTACTCGGCGGCGCGCAGGAGCACCGAGACGAGCGAGGCGGGAAGGAACGGTTCGTCGTCCACGATGGCCACGAGCTCTCGTTCCTCGACCGTGGCCGGAGCGGGCGGGGGGTCGAGGCCGACGACGATGCCGGTGAGGAGCTTGGGACCGAACGGGGCCACGACGCGAGAGCCGGCGACCGGGAGCGGCGTTCCCGCGGGAAGCCGGTACGTCGGAATCCCGGGGAAGCCGTTCGGCATGAGGACCGCGACGCGGCGCGGCTCGGTCAGGGGTGCGCTCGTTTCAGACGCGGGCCCGTGGCCGCTCGTCGGGCGTTTCGTCGGGAGCGTCCTCGTCCGTATCTGCGGCGGGGGCGTGCGCGTCCGCCTCGACGAAGCGGCGCTCCTGCGCCTCGTAGCGCCAGCGGCGCGAATCGTCCTGGCTCACGTCTGGGACGAGCACGAGGATGCAGCGCTCGATGGAAAGATCGCCCGGTGCCAGGGTGATTCCCTTCTCGACGAAGACCGGGTCGCCGAAGGTTCCGTCGGCCCGGCCGAAGAAGACGCCGACGTCGAACCAGAGAGCCCCGTTACGGCGCTGCACGAAGGCCTGGGCGAAATCGATGCGGCCGTCGCCGTCCAGGTCGCCGCGCACGAAATACGGGTGGTAGTCCGCGTACAGGCTCTCGAGATCGTGTCGAGCGTCCGAGACCAGCGCGTCCGAATCGAGGGCGGCCCGGGTGCCGGGAGGCAGGGCGCCGAGCGCCCTGGCCACAGTGCGGCTCTCGGCGCCGGTGCGTCCCTGAGGATCGAGCACGCTGTCTTCCGCGGTTCGCATGACCGCTGATTCGGTCTTGGGGGCGCGGTTCCGCGTCCCGAGAAGGAGCAGGCTCCCGCATCCGAAGAGCAGGAGCACGAGCGCCCAGATGAACCGCCTCATGCCTTGCGCTGCGCCGCGGGCGCCGGGAGCCCCAGCTTCACGAGCACGTTGAGGAGGTCTTCCCAGCAGTCCTTCTTGCGCTCGGGCTGCCGCAGCAGATAGGACGGGTGATAGGTCGGCATGACCGCGATCTTTCCGTAGAGGCCCCAGCGGCCGCGCATCGCCGTCATTCCCTCGTCCGAATCGAGCAGGAACTGGCAGGAGAACTTGCCGAGCCCGACGATGACCTCGGGCTGCACGAGGGCGATCTGCGCCTCGAGAAAGCGGCGGCACGAGGCGACCTCGTCCGGCATGGGCGGACGGTTTTCCGGAGGGCGGCACTTCAGCACGTTGGCGATGTACACGTCCGCGCGGCGAAGGCCCATCCCCTGCTCGATCATCTTCGTGAGCAGCTGGCCCGCCCGGCCCACGAACGGGATGCCGGACGCGTCTTCGTCGGCTCCGGGCGCTTCCCCGATGAACATGAGCCGCGCGTTCGGGTCGCCGTCCGAGAAGACCGTGCGATTGCGGGTGGAGCAGAGCCGGCACGTCTGGCAGCCGGCCACCTCGTGCGCGAGCTCGGCGAGCGTGGGGAGAGCCGGACCACCGACGGAGAGTCTTTCGGGGCGATCGGGCGCGGTGACGACCTCGACCGCGCGCGACCGTTCAGCGAGCGCCGGTGCGGCGGCCTTCTTGGCCGAAAGCACCGGAGCCGTCGCGCGATCGAGATGCAGCTCGGCTACACCCAGGTCACGGTAGTAGGCCGCGATCTCGGCTAGCGGGTTGCGAGGGCGTCGCTGTTCGTCTTGGGGCATCTGAGATCCAGCAGATGGGTGAGCCGATCGAGCACGCGGGCCGCGATGACGCTCTTGGGGGCGCGCTCGATCGATTCCTTCGTGGCTCCCGCGGCGCCGAGGGCATCCGGACGCTCGGCGAGGATCACGACCTCGTTCTCTTCCGAGTCGAAGCCGGTGCCTGGGCGGGAGACATCGTTCGCGACGAGGAGATCGGCCCCCTTGTCGATGAGCTTGCGGTACGCGTTCTCGACGAGGTCGTTCGTCTCGGCGGCGAAGGCGACGATGACCGTTCCCTGACGCTTCTTGGCGGCCGCTTCCTTCAGGATATCGGGCGCGGCGACGAGCGTCAGCGATGGGGGCCCGTCGGCGCGCTTCAGCTTCCGGCTCGACGGAGCCGCGAGCACGAAGTCCGCGGGCGCGGCCGCCATGATCAGGGCATCCGCATCGGCCACCTCGGCCAGCACGGCGTCGCGCATCTCGGCCACGCGTTCCACCGAGACGAAACGCATTCCCGGCGGCGGAGGCAGGGAGACGGGGCCGCTGATGAGCACGACGTCGGCGCCGCGTTTCGCGGCCTCGCGCGCGAGGGCGTAGCCCATTCGCCCCGAGCTGCGATTCGACACGAACCGCACGGGATCGATCGGCTCCCGGGTGGGCCCCGCGGTCACGATGATGCGCCGGCCCGCCAGGTCCGAGCTCGACTTCGCCGCGCGCAGGATCGCCTCGGCGATCTTCAGGGGTGACGCGAGGCGTCCCGGGCCGAAATCGCCGCAGGCCAGATCGCCCGCCTCGGGCTCCACGAACACGCAGCCCCGCGAACGGAGGGTGCGCACGTTTTCCTGCGTGGCCGGGTGCGCCCACATCCACGTGTTCATCGCAGGGGCCAGGACGATCGCGGTGCGATGCGCGAGCGCATAGGTCGTGAGCGCGTCGTCTCCGAGGCCGCGGGCCAGCTTGGCCAGGCAATCGGCCGTGGCGGGCGCGATGGCCAGGACGTGGCTCTCGCGGGCGAGGGCCACATGGTCCACGGCACCCGACGCGGGATCCCAGAGGTCATGGATCACCGGATTTTGCGAGAGAACCGAGAGGGTGAGCGGCGCGATGAATCGCACGGCCGCCGGAGTCATCAGGACGCGGACGGATGCGCCCCGGTCGACCAGGGCGCGGACGATCTCGGCGGCCTTGTAAGCGGCGATGCCGCCGCTCACTCCGAGGACGATGTGCGGCGAGCCGGGAGAAGCCCAGCCGGCCTGGACGCTCAAGCGGGAAATCCTTCGGCGATCAGATGTTTTCGATCGGGAGGAGATCGCCGATGGGGAGCTCGGACGGGAGCGCCGACTCGAGCGGCGTCAGCTGCCACTTGATCAGGTCGAGGTTGACCTCTTCGATCGCCACCCGCGTGAGCTTCGAGTGCTTGCTCTCGATCTTGGGGCGCGCGCCGTGGATCAGCTGCTCGGCGCGGCGGGCGGCGATGTGGACCAGGCGAAACTTCGACTCGACATTGGGCGGGAGCTGGGCCATGCGGGTCTCCAATCTGAGGTTGCTTTCGTCAATTCGGGAATGCGCGTGCTAGAGAGTCAGGGTCCTGAGAAT
>JBDSFL010000613.1:0-3810 GCA_039919545.1 Thermoanaerobaculia bacterium
ATGGCCGGCTCTGCAGCTTCTACACCGCGGCGGCTTTCGAAGGAAACCTGCCACCGCGGCCCGCGTTTGCAGAGGTCGAGCTCTATGCGACCAGGGGGCTCGCCCTCCAGCCCGACCTTCCTGAAGCGCGCATCGGTCTGGCGGCGGTCTACTTTTATCGCGACGGCGACCTGGCGAAGAGCGAAGCGGAATTCCAAAAATCGTTCCTCGATCTTCCTATGTTCCGCTGGCAGCTCGGCGTCCTGAATCGAGAGCTGGGAAGATTCGAGGAGTCGATCCGCGATCTCGACGCGGGTCTGGCGATCGATCCGATGTGGCAGCAGCTCCACCTCGCGCTCGGCACGACGAAGCTCTGGAAGGGCGCGCCGGAAGCCGCCGTGAAGGATTTCAGCCAGGCCGTGTCGCTTTATCCTCGCTCCACCACGGCGCGCGAGCTGCTCTCCGACGCTCTCGCCAGCGCGGGCGACCAGAAGGGCGCGATCCGCGAGCTGGCGCGGACGCTCGAGATGGCCGGTTTTTTCGACTGGGCCGACGACCTCCAGGCGGACTTCCTCAATCACGGCTTCACCGAAGCTCAGCGGCAGCTCGCCCTGAAGAGACTCGCCTCGCTGCAGGAGCAGTCGCGAAGGAGGTACGTCGCCCCGATCGCGTTCGCCGGTCTCGAGCTCCTGGCCGGGGACCGGGGGGCGTCTCTCGACTGGCTCGACAAGGCGGCCCAGGAAGGATCCATGTGGCTGCACGGCATCGGCTTGGACCCGGCCTTCGCGCCGCTCCGCAAGGAGCCTCGATTCCAGGCGATCGTGGCGAAATACCGCCCGCGCGGCCTCCCCGACCTATCGCGCTCCGCTGAAGCTCCACCCCACCGATAGCGTCCAGACCGCACCGGTGTGCGTGTTCTTTCCCCAGACCTGTTTCGCGAAGGTGGCGCCGACGCTGAGGCTCTCCGTCAGGGCAACGCCGCCGCCGAGGCCCAGACGCAGGCTGTCATCCGCCAGCAGCCGGTCGTGCTCGACGAAGAGCGGGGCGTCCGGCGGGAGCGAGAAGACGTAACCGATGTCCACTCCGCCGTGAGTCTTCTGGTAGGTTCCGAAGAGCCGTCCGCTGAAGCGCGGCCCGAAGAGCTGGCTGACCTCGAGGAACGCATGGCTCCGGTCGAGAGGCACGTCCAGCACCTTCTCGGCGAAGGCGTACTCGTAGTTCCCCTGGATCCAGGTGTACGGGAGGGCCGGCGTCAGACGCCGCGCGACCCAGAACCCCACCAGGTATTCGACGAGGTGGCGACCCGGAGCCGACTCGCCGATGGTTTCGTACGGGTGGCTGGGAAAGACGGCTCCGACGTAGGGCGTCAGGACCACGGGCCAGTCGAGGAGCGTGTACCGAAGCGTGAGGTTCCAGTCGACCAGCGTTGCGTGCGTCGTGCCGTCGTCGATGCCCGTCGTCCCGAGAACGGGCGACGGATCGTGACCGTTGCGGGTCGCCACCAGGGGCGGGAGGGTGATCGTGACCGCGAGCCGGTCGCTGAGGCCGTAGTCGAGGTGTGGGATGAAGCTGTGGGCGACGGACGAGCCCACCTCCACAATATCTCCCCTGTCGTCGAGGTGACCGGTGTTGTCCGCGAACTGGTACGTCAGCGAGAGGGTCGCGTCGCCTTTCTGGGGGGTCAGAGCCTGAGCGCTGGCGCCGGGCGACACGACGAGCGCGCAAAACCCGAGGAGAACGAGCCCTGCCGCGCGTCGTCCCGGCACGTCAAGCCTTCGGCGCGCATCCTTGGACGACACCCCGGGCGCGGGACTCCAGAGCTTCGTTCACCATCACGAAGAGGTCCGCGTCACGCCCCTTCTTCGGCGCCACCAGGCAGCTGTACTTCACCTTCAGCGCCTCGAGATCGCCCGGCTCTTTGTGGTAGACGACAGGGAGCAGTCCCGGCTTCCCTGGCGCGTCCTTCAGGAGCGCGGCGACGTCCACCACGTCTTCGATGTCCGCAAGGATGACGTCCGGCGAGCCGGAGCGAAGGGCCTCGCCGAGAGCCTGGATCGAGTCGAGGACGAGGACCCGGTGGCCGGCGCGCCGGAGACCCCCGCGGACGTCCTGGGAGATCGCGCTGAACCCGGTCTTCGGATTGGCGAAGACGAGGACCCGCCCCGGATGCTTCGCCAGCGACGCGGTCGTGAGCTGCGCTCCGCTGCCGATGAAGACGAACTTGTCACCGCAGGCGGGCGCGGGCGTCGAGAGGGCGAGGGCGAGGGACAGGAGGCACGCCGGAGCGACGAGGCGATTCATGTCCATCCAGCCATCATAGCGCCCGCGAACCCCTACCCACCCTCCACGACCGAGCCCATCCACTCCGCCGCCTTCAACCCCTTCAGCTCCTTCCCCACGCGCTTCAGGTCGAACGCTCTTTCTTCCTGAACCATCTGCGCCATCTCTTCCATCAACACCAAACCCACGGCGTGGATCGCCTCGTGCCGGCTCGCACCGGCCGCCATCAGGCGAAGAACGGCGCGCGAGACGTCGGGGGCTTCTCCCGAGGCGAGCTGGTTCTCGACGATCAGATGGACGCCGGCGTGAAGTCGGTTGTTTTCCGCTCGGGGGTGCGCCGCGAGCTCTTCATGGTGCAACCGGATCGCGGCGAGCCTTTCGCCTTCGTCTGCCTCCAGCCAGGACGCTCCCGGAGCATTCCGTGCGTCATACCGCAACCATTCGGTGTCGTCCTCGCTTCGAGTCGGAGCGAGGCCGAGCTCGCGCCGCATCGCATCGATATCGACCCACTCGCTTCCGACCTGTGTTTCATTGAGCCGTTCGATGTCATCCAGCATTTCGCTCACCGCCAGCTTTCCCTTCTTCGTCCGAACCGCCTGGCGCGGCGTCTTCCCACGAAGCGCCGGGAGCTTGTCGTCCATCCAGCGGGTGTAGTGGTCTGCGAGATACCGGCCCATCGCCTCGATCTCGTCGGCGGAAGGTGGTTTCGGTTCGGCACTGGGCGGAGAAGCTTCCTCATCCAGGAAGGAATCGAGGCTCCGCATGCCGTCGACCCGATGGGTGATGAGGCCTCCGAGCTGTTGCTCCAGCAGCGCCTTCCCTCGGTCGAGGCGATTCACTGAATTCGTCTCCAGCACGAGCTTCTTCTTGTCGACGCGAATCTTTCCCAGGCTGACGCGGCCTGGTGAGCCAGGCGATTTCGGGCCGAGCCATCCGAAGGAGCCGTCCTCGCGCTCTTCGAACACGTCGACGGCGCGAAGCCTGGTTCGCACCTCGTCGACACTCCTTACGTCGTATCTCGCGTCGCTCCAGACGAGCGGGTCGCCATCGGTGTTCTGTAATTGCGGGCGCGGCGCTTGGTCGATCGCCGCGCGCAGCAGGGCGAGAGGAAGCCAGGCCAGCTCGCCGATCAGCTCACGATCCGGAACATCGGGCCGGTCAAGCCTCGTGAAGGCGAGCTCCTCGTTCAACGCGTCCAGGATGCCGGGAACGTATGCCTTCGGGATTTCCAACATGGGCCCGTTCAGCTCGAGCCTCTCCCTGATCGCCATCACCCAGGCGAACAGAACGTCCCCTTTTCGAACGGTGGCCGTCGCGCTCACCTCGTGGACGTCGACGGATTCACCCGAAACGAGATCCTTCAGCCGGAACCCGGCCCCGCGTCGCACCTGCTCGACCCGGAACAAGGATGCGACGCTCTTCTGCATCGCCACGATCGCGGCGACCTCGGTACGCGGAAGATCACGACCATGGCTCGACAGGAACCGGTCGATGAGCCGCAGGCCGTCGTCTCCCCGATGACCGAACGCGATGAAGCCCTCGAGGAGCGGG
>JBDSFL010000685.1:0-8416 GCA_039919545.1 Thermoanaerobaculia bacterium
CGTGTACCACGCGGCCATGAAAAGCGTCGCGGGCCTGCGTCGCGAGCTGGGCATCCGCACCATCTTCAATCTGGCCGGGCCGCTGGCGAATCCGCTCGGGGTGAAGCGGCAGATCGTGGGCGTGGACCGCCCCGCGCGGGTCGAGGTGATGGCGCAGGCGCTCGTGCTGCTGGGCACGGTGCGGGCGTTCGTCTTCTCGAACGAGGCGGCGGGAGACGAGCTGCTGCCGATCGGCGCGACGCGCATCGCCGAGGTGAAGGATGGCCGCGTGCGGATGTTCACGGTGACCGCCTCCGATTTCGGCCTGTCGGCCGGCGAGCCGGAGCACATCGGCGGAGGGGACGCGGAGCGCAACGCGATGCTGCTTCGCCGCGTGCTCGACGGGGAGCCGGGCACCGCGCGCGAAACGGTCTTGATGAATGCATCGGCCGCCCTCGTCGTGGCGGGCCTCGTCGAAGACTTCCGTGATGGCGTCGGCCTCGCCGCCCGCTCGATCGACTCCGGCGCGGCGCGCGCCGCGCTCGTGGCGCTCGCCGCGATCTCGCGCTCGAACCCGGGGTTCGCCGCGTGACGAGCATCCTCGAGCAGATCCTGGAAGCCAAGCGGGCCCGCGTGGCGGCCGGCGAGTTCGCCCCACGGCAGGGCCGCGCCGAAATTCCGAGCGACGGCGCGAGCTTCGCGCGCGCCCTCTCCGCACCAGGACCGCGCGTGATCGCCGAGGTGAAGCACCGCTCCCCGTCGGCCGGCCTGCTGCTGGCGCCCGCGCTCGTCGAGACCGTCGCCCGCGAATACCGGCGCGGCGGCGCGGCGGCGATCTCGGTGGTCATCGAGCAGGACTTCTTCGGCGGGGATCCGGCTTGGCTTCCCCGTGTGAAGCGCGCCTCCGGGCTGCCCGTCTTGATGAAGGATTTCGTCGTCGACGAGATCCAGCTCGATTGGGCGCTGTGGCTGGGCGCGGACGCGGTGCTCCTCATCGTCTCGGCCCTCGACGACCTCTCCCTCTCGCGGCTTCATCGGGCCGCTCGCGACCGCGGACTGGCGGTGCTGGTCGAGGCGCACGATGCCTCGGAGGTGCGTCGCGCCCTCGCGTGCGGCGCGGCGATCGTGGGCGTCAACTCGCGCGACCTTTCCACGTTCAAAGTGGACCTCGACGCCATGGCCCGCCTCGCGAGCCTCATCCCGCCCGGCATCACGCGCGTGGCCGAGAGCGGGATCCGCACCGCCGCGGACGTGACGAAGCTGGGTGAATTCCAGGCTTTCCTCGTCGGTGAATCCCTCCTCACCGCCCCCGATCGCGTCCGATCGCTGCGTGAGCTGAGAGGCGCCTCCGGCACGCGGGTGAAGGTGTGCGGTGTGACGCGCGCCGAGGATGCGCTCGCGTGCGTGGCCAGCGGCGTCGATTTCATGGGACTGAATTTTTCTCCGCGTTCGCCTCGGCGCATCCGTGCCGAGGCTGCTTCGGCCCTGCGTGACGCGGCTCTGCGGGACGGGGGCGTGGAGGGCGTGGTCGCCGTCTTCGCCGGAAATCCCGAGAGCGAGATCAGGAGCATCGCCGCCGCGCTTCAGCCCGACGTCCTGCAGCTCACCGATCCCCCTGCGTCCTTCTCCGGCGAGCCGTGGCCCGTCCCGGTCTGGCACGCGGTCGCGGTGGGAAGGGACTCGATCCCGGAGGCGCTCGCCTGGCCCGCGCAGGCTCTCCTCTTCGACACCGCCGTGCCGGGGGAGCGGGGCGGAACCGGCCAGACGTTCGACTGGTCGACTCTGGCGAACGTGCCCGTCGATCGCCCGTTCCTGGTGGCCGGCGGGCTGCACCCGGGCAACGTCTCGGCGTTGATCCGGCGTCTGCACCCGTGGGGGGTGGATGCCGCTTCGGGCCTCGAGACCGCGCCGGGACGGAAAGACCACGACAAGATCGAGGCCTTCGTACGAGCCGTGCGAAGCCCGGAGAAGGATCAGCCTTGACCAGATCGACGCAGACGCGTGACGGCATGTTCGGAGAGTTCGGGGGCCGGTTCGTCCCCGAAACATTGATGGAGCCGCTGGACGAGCTGGACGCGGCCTACCGCCAGGCCCGCCGAGACGGCGCCTTTCGCAAGGAGCTCGACGGTCTCCTGAAGACCTACGTGGGCCGCCCGACGCCGCTCACGTTCGCCGAGCGGCTGACGAAGGCCGCCGGCGGCGCGCGCCTCTTCCTCAAGCGCGAGGATCTGCTCCACACGGGGGCGCACAAGATCAACAATGCGCTGGGACAGGCGCTGCTGGCGCGACGCATGGGGAAGACGCGCGTGATCGCCGAGACCGGAGCCGGGCAGCACGGCGTGGCGACGGCGACCGCGTGCGCGCTGCTCGGGCTCGAATGCGTGATCTACATGGGCGCGGTGGATGTCGATCGGCAGGCGCTGAACGTCTACCGGATGAAGCTCCTCGGGGCCACGGTGGTTCCGGTGACGGCGGGCTCACAGACCCTGAAAGACGCCATCAACGAGGCGCTGCGCGACTGGGTGGCGTCCACCGATACCACCCACTACATTCTCGGATCGGTGCTCGGCCCGCACCCGTTTCCGACGATGGTGCGCGATTTCCACTCGGTGATCGGCAAGGAGGCGCTGGTGCAGTCGCGCGCGGCGCTCTCGGGACGCCTTCCCGATCTGCTGGTGGCGTGTGTCGGCGGCGGGTCGAACGCGATCGGTCTCTTCCACGCCTTCCTGCCGTATCCCGAGGTCGCGATGGTGGGCGTGGAGGCCGGAGGGCGTGGCAAGGACGCGGGCGAGCACGCCGCGCGTTTCGGCCCCGGGAGGGTGGGGGTGCTGCACGGAACGCGCACCTTGCTGCTGCAGGACGAGCACGGTCAGATCCTGCCGACGCATTCCATCTCGGCGGGGCTGGACTATCCGGCGGTGGGCCCCGAGCACGCGCATCTCGAGACGCTGGGGCGCACGCGCTACGTCTCCGTCGACGACGCGCAGGCGCTCTCCGCTTTTCATCGTCTGGCCGAAACCGAGGGCATCATCCCCGCGCTCGAGACGGCGCACGCCATCGCCTGGGCGTTCGAGGAAGCGGCCCGGCGTCCCGCGTCGGAAGCCATCATCGTGAATCTCTCCGGGAGGGGCGACAAGGACGTTCAGTCGGTCGCGCGGCTCGAAGGCGTGAGCCTGTGAGCCCGTCGCCCAAGCCGGTCCGGGGGCGCCGGATCGAGCGGGCCTTCGCGACCGCCGCTCGCGAAAAACGCGCGGCGCTGGTCGTCTTCGTCGAGGCGGGAGATCCGGACGTCGCCACGACCGAGCGCCTCGTTCCCGCGCTGGCGGACGCGGGCGCCGACGTCATCGAGCTGGGCGTGGCGTTCAGCGATCCCATCGCCGACGGCCCCACGATCCAGCGGGCCAGCGAGCGTGCTCTGGCCGCGGGAGCGACCCTCACGGGCACGCTGGCGCTGGCGGCCAGCCTGCGCGCGGCGGGGGTCGAGGTCCCGCTCGTGCTCTTCAGCTACGCGAATCCCATCCTGGCGATGGGAGAGGCGGAGTTCGCGCACCGCGCGGCGAAGTCCGGGATCGACGGCGTGCTCGTGACCGACTTGCCTCCCGAGGCGGGCCGTCCCTTTGCGTCGATCCTCAAGAGCGCGGCTCTCGATCCGGTGTATCTCCTGGCTCCCACATCGCCCGACGCACGCATCCGGCGCGCGGCGTCGCTGTCGCGGGGCTTCGTCTACCTCGTCTCTCGGGCCGGAGTCACGGGCGTGAGGGCCGATCTGCCGCCTGGCCTCGATGCCCTCGTGGCGCGCGTGAAGAAGAGCGTTCCGAAGCTGCCGATCGCGGTCGGTTTCGGGATCTCCACGCCCGCCCAGGTGCGTGACGCGGCAGCGCTGACGGAAGGCGTGGTCGTCGGCAGCGCGGTCGTGTCCTGCATGGAGGAAGCCGTTCGCGAGCGGCGGGATCCGGTGACCGCTGCCGCGGCCCTCGTGCGCACCCTGCGCGCTGCCACCGCGCGGCCAAACGGCTAGAGAGCCGCATGCCGGAAAGCGCGGCACCTGACGGGACACCTCTCTCGATACGCATCTCTCGTGCGGACCGGCGTCAGCTCGCCGAGCTGGTCACACACGAGCTGGAAAATTTCACCGAACGAGACGCTCTGCAGATTCTGAGGCATCCGCATTGCGGTGAATCTTCGATCGTGGGGATCCTCTCATCGGGGGCGCTCGTCGCAATTCGCGCCGTCCGCCGCGCGTTGGCGATCCACCCCGCGGCACCGCGAGGCGCAGCGCTCACCTGCGTGGGGGACCTCTCCTGGCGCGATCTGGCCGAAATCGGCCGCGATCTGCGCGTCCCCACTCCGGTGCGGCGGGCCGCGGACCAGAACCTTCTCGTGAAACTTCCTGGCCTCTCGCTCGGGGAGAAGATCGCCCTGGCGCGACTGGCCGATCGGGAGCTGATTCCTGCCCTGCTCACGGAAATCGATCCCGCCGTTTTCGCCGCCGTGCTGACGAACCCCCGCCTCACGAGCGAGCTGCTCCTGGCCTGGCTGGTCCGCGCGGCTCCGGACCCCGCGCAGCTGACGCGCCTTTCGCGCGAGCCGCGGTGGCGGTCTCATCCGGAGGTGCGCGGCGCGCTCTTCCGGAATCAGCGAACCCCGCGCAGCGCGGCGCTGGGGCTTCTTTCGGGAGGAACGCGCGCCGAATGGCGGCGGCTCATGTCGGAGCCGGGCATCGACCCCTTGGTCGCGGCGTGCGCAGGGCGGCTCCTATCAGGAAACGGCGTTGACCGGGGTGTGAGCGGCCGGTAGAATTCAGACGAGATCATTGTGGCCGCCGAAACCACTCGAGAATTTGGAGAAGAGTTCCGCCGACACCGGGAACTCAGGGACGTGAGCCGCGAACAGCTCGCGGCCGTGACCAAGGTTTCGGTCCGGCAGATCGAATCGCTCGAGGCGGGCCGCTTCGAGCTCCTGCCCGCCGAGGTCTTCACGCGCGGATTCGTTCGCTCGATCGCGCTGCATCTGGGCCTCGATCCGGAAGCCAGCGTCGCGGCCTTCATCCACGTCCATCGCAACTGGGCGGCCGCCGCCGAGCTGCAGAGCAAGCTCACGAGCCCTGGCTCCGGAACCCATCCGCGGCTCTCGCGCCCCAGGCGCTCGGTCTCCTCGGATACCACAGTGCTCGGGCTCGGCATCGCGGCTCTCCTTGCGCTCGTGACCGGAACCGCCGCGTTCGTGAAGTCCCGCGCGGCCGAGCGGAATGTCCAGGTTCCCTCGCCCACGGTGGCGGTGGCCGCAGACCGCGCCGAGTCGGGGCCGGGCTCCCTCGCTCTGCCGCCCGCCATCGCGGCGGCGACCGTAGCTCTGGCGCCGGACGAGAGCCCCACGCGCCCCGAGCCCCTGACAACGTCCCAGGCCATGTCCCACACGGTGCCGGTCGCTGCCGCGGCGCCGGTACGCGATTCCGTGGCGTCGTCGTCCACCCAGCCTTCTCCGGGGCGCCCGCTCGGCGCGCGCCTCACGCTCACCTTCCGTGCCGATTGCTGGACCGAAGTGAGCATCGGAGGGAAGGTCGTGGTGGCCGAGCTGTTCCGCAAGGGAACCCGCCGCGAATTCACGGGAGTCGGCCGCTTCACCCTGACCCTCGGAGACGCTGGCGCTGTGGACGTCGCCGTCGACGGGCGCTCGCTGCAGGCGATCGGCCGGCCCGGCGAACGGGTCCTGAATTATCCGGTCGGCGACCAACGCCGCCCTCAGACGACCGGATAACGCCGCTCCGGGTTTCGCTTCGGGCTGTCTCCCAGCGGTGTCCGGAATGCGGTTCCCGGAATTACTCGGGCAGGCTCCTGTGGCTGTTAAGCTCGACCCATGTCCTCGGCAGAGCCGGAAGTCGATCTTCTCTCGTCCATCGAGCTTGGCGAAGCGCCCCGTCGCATTCTCGAGTTCGCGGCCCGCGGCTTCGTCCCGCTTCCTCCCAGCGAGCTCGTCCGCGCGGTGGGGACGATCCTGGCATCCGAGGATCCCGAGCTTTGTCCGCTCGCTGAAGAGACGTTCCGCGGCTTCAGCGCCGAGGACCTAAAAGCCTCGGTGCTCAGCGACAAGGTGCGTCCCGAGCAGCTCGACGTCATCGCGCGACGGACCACCAGCGAGAGCGTGCTCGAGCCCTTGATCCGTCACCATTCGGTTTCCGATGCGACGCTGAGCTGGCTGGCAGAGCGGCTCCCGCCGTTCCTGCAAGACGTGCTCGTCACCAACCAGACACGACTGCTGGCCTGCCCCGAGATCGTGGAGCGCCTCTTCGAGAACACGCTTCTCTCCTCCGATATCCGCCGCCGAGCAGACGAGTTCCTGGAGGAGTTCTTCCTCAAGAAGATCCGCGAAGAGCATGAAGCCGAGCTGGAACGGCTTCGCGCGGAGGTGATCGCGCAGGCCAAGACCGAGGCGGAGAAAGAGGCCGCGCTCGCCGAGCTGGCCCGCAAGGAGGCCGACCTGGACGGGCTGAGCGAGCTGGCGCCCGTCTCGGAGGACGAGAAGAAGAGCCTCCTGGCGCGCATCGCCACGATGACGGTGGTCCAGAGGATCCGCCTCGCGTGGCGAGGGAACAAGGAAGAGCGGCTTTATCTCATCCGCGACACGAACCGTCTGGTCACCGCGGCCGTGCTGAAATCGCCCAAGACCCGCGAAGCGGATGCCGAGACGATCGCGAATCTCAAGAGCGTCTCGGAAGACGTTCTGCGCGGCATCACGTTCCGGAAGGAATGGATGCGCAAGTACGGCGTCATGTCGGCGATCATCAAGAATCCACGTGCTCCCATCGACGTGACGCTACCGCTGATCATCAAGCTCAATTTGAAAGACTTGAAGCTGCTGTCCCTCGACAAGAACATCCCCGACGCCGTGCGTGCCACCGCGAGGCGCGAAGTTCAGCGAAAGCAGCCCTAGGAAGTTGAATTCGTTTTTGCGCGTGTGTGAGAATCCTCGAATCCGGCAGGAGCGCGTAAACTTGAGGCTTCGGTGACGAACTACTACCAGCTGCTCGGCGTCGAGCGAGGCGCCTCCGAGGAGGCGATCCGGAATCGCTTTCGCGTTCTGGCGCGCGAAGCGCATCCCGACCGCTTCATCGATCCCGTCAAGAAGCGCGACGCCGAGGAGAAGTTCCAGCTGCTCACCGAGGCGGTCAACGTCCTCACCAACGAGGGCCGTCGCAAGACTCACGATTTCGATCTCGATCGCGGGAACGAGGGCGCGAAGCACGATCCCCAGGCGGTCGCCAAGGTGTATCTCGCCAAGGGCGTGAAGGCCTACAAGGATGGCGATTTCCCGAGCGCGCTGATGCTGTTCGACATGTCCGTCAAGCACTACGATCAGGACGCGAAAGCGTTCCACTACCTCGCCATGGCCTGCCTGAAAGTCGCTCCCGTGAACGTGCGGCGCGGCACCGAGGCGATCACCGCCGCCATCAAGCTGGAAGCCCATAACGGGGCGATTCATCGGGATGCAGGTAAGCTGTACGCCGCAGCCGGACTTGTGGCGAAAGCGGAACGGCACTTTGAGGAAGCTTTGAAATGGATGCCCGAAGATGCGGAAACGCGCCGAATCTTGGCGGAGATCAAGTCTGGAAGCGAATCCAAGAATCTCCTCGGCTCGATATTCGGGCGAAAAGGATGATCTCCGCGTGACGATTTCCGCATTCGGACTCACCGACGTCGGCCGGAAGCGCCGCCACAATGAAGATGCGTACCTTCTCGACTCCGAAAGGGGCCTCTTCGTGGTCGCCGACGGAATGGGCGGGCACGCTGCGGGCGAGGTCGCCTCCCGGATCACCGTCGAGTCGATCCAGGAGTTCATCGCCGGCACCGAGGAAGAGCACGAAAACACCTGGCCGTTCGGCTTCAACAACCGCTTCTCGCTCGAAGGCAACCGGCTCACCACGGCCGTCGAGAAGGCCAACGAGAAGGTGATGCGGGCCGTGCAGAACCGCCCGGAGCTCAAGGGAATGGGGACGACCGTCGTGGCCGCCTTGTTCGACGAGGATCGGGCGACGCTCGTTCACGTCGGCGACAGCCGTGCCTATCTGATGCGCGGCGGCGAGCTCAAGCGGCTGACCGACGACCACTCGTGGGTGCAGGAGCAGGTCAACGCGGGCATCCTTAGCGAGGACGAGGCGAAGTTCCACCCGTTGAAGAACGTCGTCACACGCGCGCTGGGCGGAGCTACCCACGTGGCCGTCGATCTCATCGAGGTGCCCATCTCACAGGGTGATCGCTTTCTCCTCTGCTCCGACGGCCTGACCGGAATGGTGAGCGACGAGGAGATCATCGACCGGCTTCGCTCGAGCGACTCGATCGACCGCATCGTGCGTGGCCTCGTCGACTTCGCGAACGAACGCGGAGGAGTCGATAACGTCACGGCCATCGTCGTCGAGGTGACCTTCGACGGGCGCCGCCGC
>JBDSFL010000687.1:0-3020 GCA_039919545.1 Thermoanaerobaculia bacterium
GCAGCGGCGGGACCGGCAGGGCCTCTACATCTTCGAGCGTCTGAGAAAGCTGCATCCCGACCTGCCCGTCATCATCACCACCGCGCACGAGGAGATCCCTTTCGAGGAGGAGGCGCTCCGGCTGAAGGCAGATGCCTTCGCGTACACCGTGGGCGAGGACGAGGCGACGGGAGAGGGGCTGCTTCGCCTCATCCGCAGGGTTTTGTCTGAACGCGATGCGCCGATCTCGACGGGGAAGTTCTTCTGGGGGCGCAGCGCGGCGATGCGCGAGCTGCGGCGGCGGATCACGGCGCTGGCGCCAGCGCCCCTTCCGTTGCTCGTGACGGGGCCCACGGGCACCGGCAAGAATTTTCTGGTGCGGGAAGTCATCCATCCGCTCTCCGGCCGCAAGGGGCCGCTCGTCGGTTTCGATTGCGCGACCGTTCCCGAGAGCCTGCTCCCCGCCGCGCTGTTCGGCTCGGTGCGCGGCGCCTACACCGGCGCGGTGGTCGATCGCCCCGGCTTCTTCGAGACGGCCGCGAATGGCACGCTCTTCCTCGACGAGATCGAGAACCTCAGCTCGGACGCCCAGAAGCTGCTCCTGACCGCGCTCAACGACGGTGTCGTGCGCCGCATCGGAGCCACCTCCGAGACGCCGCATTCCGCGCGCGTCGTCGCCGCGTCGAACGTGGCGCTCAAGCCGAGGGTGCGTGACGGGAGCTTCCGCTCCGACCTCCTGATGCGCTTGAATCCCGCGCTCGCTCTCGAGCTGCCCGCGCTCAGCGAACGGCGCGAGGATCTGCCTGAGCTGGCCGCGATCGTGGCGAATCGCTTCTTCGCGGATCCCGTCCATCGCCGCGAGATCGCGGCCCAGGTGCGGGCGGCCGGCGGCCCCGAACCCGAGCCGGGGGCGCCGTTCGCGCTCGTGTTCGACGAGGAGAGCGCCGTCACGAGCGCGGCGCTCGTGCACTTCGGACTTCCGCACAAGGCCTGGCTCGCCGTCACGAAGCACGCCTGGCCCGGGAATCTTCGGCAGTTCGAGATGGTGATGAGCGACCTCCTCTCCGCGGCGCTCTACGGCGGAGGCGGCGGAGCGCTCGACCGGCGCGGCCGCGTGCAGTTTGCCGTCGATCCGCGACTGCTCTTCCAGCTCCTGGCCGAAGCCGAGGCCGATACCGCGACGCAGGAGCAGCGCCTCGTGCTACCGCGCCCGCAGGTGACGACGGTCGAGGCCTTTCGCCGCGAGCTCGAGCGCTCGGCCTTTCGCTGGGCGTTCCACGAATCGCGCGGCGACTTCGCGGCCATGGCGGAGCTGCTGACCGGATCGCGGGTGGAAGAGCGGGCGGTGCGCCTTCGTTTCAACCGGCTCGGGCTCTCGGTCCGCGAAGAGACCTGAGCGTCCAGGTTCCGTGCGTCGCCTCGCCGTCCTCGCTGTCTTGGCGACTCTCGCATTGCTGCTCGCGGCCCCAGGGCGCGCTCTGGCGAGCGAGCCGTGCGAGACGGACGAGGCCTACGTGCTCGACGCGGTGGCTCGCGCCGCGGCGGCGCCGCGAGGGGGCGATGATTTCGAGCTGGAATCCACGCGCACGCTCGTTCGGCGCGCGCGGCTGACGAATCCGTCCCTGCTCCTCGATGTCGTCGCGGTCGACCTGGCTCAAGCGGTCGGGGACACGGAGGAATCGACGCGGCTGCTCGCCGAGATGGCGCGCTCGGCGGGAGAGCTTCTCTCGCCCTGGGATCGGCTCGACCTGGCGCGATCCGCGGAAGCGCGCGCCGATCGGAAGGGCGCGATCTTCCAGTACGGTCACGTGCTCACGGCGTTGCAGAGGCGGGGCGCGCCGGTTCCCGGCTGGGTGGGCGAGCGCATCCGGCGGCTGGACGCCGAGAACGAGGCGTGGAGCGTGCCGGTGCCTCGGTACGCCCCACCCACCGCGACGGCCCGTCAGGCGTTCGCGGAAGGAAAACGCCTGCTGGCGCTCAAGCGCGACACCGAGTCTCTCGACTGGTATCGCCGCGCGCTGAGGCTTTCCCCGGGATACGTCGAGGCGGCGCTCGCCATCGCCTCCATCGAGTCGCGGGGCGGACACCTGCCCGAGGCGATCGCCGCGTATCGCACCGCGCTCTCGGCCGATCCGCAGAGCTTCGAGGCGGTCCTGTCGGTGGCAAATCTGCTCTGGGCCGAGCCGGACCGTCAGGCCAAGGAGGAGTCGCTCGCGCTGCTCGATCGTGCCATCGCGCTGCGCCCCGACATCCTCAGGCTGCGGCGTGAGGCCGCCGAGCGCTGGGCGGTGTGGGGCGACGCCGCGCGCGCCATGGAGAGGCTCGAGGCGTTTCGACGGGAGGCGTCGGAGGCGGACCGAATCGCGACGGACGCCTTCCGTCAGGGACTCGCGTTGCGCCTTTCGAATCCCGATCGCCGCGGCACCGAGCCCGTGATCCCGGACTTCTCGTCGCCGGCTCTGCGTCGTTTCCAGGTGGCCGAGTACCTGGCGCTCAAGAAAGACGACGAGGCCTCGCTGGCCAGTGCGCTCGAGGAATTGCTCGAAGCCCAGCGACTGGATCCCACGTTCGCCCCCGCGCTCGACCTCGAGGCCACGGTGCGCAAGAAGCGGGGTGAGCTCGGCGCGGCCGAGAAGGCGCTCCGGCGCGCCATCGAGGTGGATCCGACACGGGCATCCTTCTACGAACGCCTGGCCGAGCTGCTCGCGCAGCAGCCGGCGCGGCGACCGGAGGCGCACGACCTCTGGGTGCGTGCGGAGCGGGCCGGTTCGCGCGAGGCGCTCTTCCAGCTCGCGCATGAGGCGGCAGGACGCAGCGCGAAAACCGAAGCGGATGCGCTCTACCGCCGATACCTCGACGAGTCACCCGACGGTCCTCATGCCGACGAGGCGCGGCTGCGGCTCGCCGAGACGGTCGCGCGAAGACGGCTCGTGCTGCGGCTCGGACTCGGCGCCGCGCTGCTCGCGCTTGCCGCCGCCGCCGCCAAGGTTGCTGCATAGGCGTTCAACATCCCGGCGCCCACTTCGTGCTGGTAATACTCC
>JBDSFL010000692.1:0-4296 GCA_039919545.1 Thermoanaerobaculia bacterium
GCGATCCTGAACGTCACGCCCGATTCCTTCTCGGACGGGGGCCGGCTGCCGACCCTCGAGAGCGCCATTGCCGCCGGTCTCGCCGCCGCGGCATGCGGCGCCGCGGTGGTGGACGTGGGGGGCGAATCCACGCGGCCGCGCGGCTCGACGTATGGAGCCGGCGCGGGCGACGTTTCCTCCGATGAGGAGCTTCGTCGCGTCGTGCCCGTGATCGCGGGGCTTCGCGCGGCCAGCTCCAGTCTGCCGATCTCGGTGGACACCCGCAAGGCCGAGGTCGCCGAGGCCGCCCTGGCGGCGGGAGCCGACATCGTCAACGTGGTCACCGGCCTCGAGCCGGAACCCCGCCTGCTGGAATTCGTCGCGCGCCGCCGGGCCGCCATCATCCTCAACCATTGCCGTGGCACGCCGTCGAGCACGTTCGAGGTCTCCCGCTTCGACGACGTCGTCGCGGAAGTGGCCCGCGACCTGGCGCTCGCTTCGCGCCGCGCGCAGGCCGCCGGAATTTCCGCCCGTCAGATCCTTCTCGATCCGGGACTCGGGTTCGGAAAGAAAGCCGAGCAGAACATCGCGCTCCTCCTGGGCCTGGCGCGCCTGGCCTCGACGGAAGCTCCGCTCACGATCGGCGCGTCACGCAAGGCGTTTCTGACGAGTACGGGTGGGCGTACCGGGCGAACGATCCCACCCGAAGAGCGCCTCCCCGAGTCGCTCGCCGCCGCGGCGCTCGCGGCGAACCACGGAAGAGAGCACGCGGTTCTCCTGCGTGTGCATGACGTCGATGAGACGGTTCGATTTCTGCGGATCCTGGCCCTGGCATGAATCGAGCTAAGCACGGAGCAGGAATGCGTCATCTCTTCGGCACCGACGGGATTCGCGGGGAGGCCGGCGTTGCTCCCCTGAACGATTCCACCGTGTCGCAGATCGGCGGCGCTCTGGTGAATTCGCTCGGCAAGGCCGGCTTCGCGGCGCCGGTGCAGATCGCTCTCGGCTGCGACACGCGGGAATCATCGGAAGGAATTGCCGCGGCCTTTGCCGGCGGCGTCATCGCTGCCGGTGGACGGCTTTCCTACGCGGGTGTCGTCCCGACCCCGGGCATCGCGTTTCTGGTCCAGAGTCTCGGGGCGGCTGCAGGCGTCGTCATCTCCGCCTCGCACAACCCCTGGCAGGACAACGGCGTGAAGATCTTCTCGAGCCTGGGGCGGAAGCTTCCGGACGAGGTGGAGATCGAGATCGAGCGCGAGATCAAGGTCACGACTCCCGCCAGGTCAATGGCACTGACCGCGGATCCGAATCTCTCCCGCAGCTATCTCGACCACCTCGTGAGCACGCTGCCGCATCGTCTGGATTCGCTCACCGTCGTGATCGACGGCGCCAACGGCGCCGCGTATTCGATCGGTCCGGAGGCATTTCATGCGGCGGGCGCCAACGTGGTCTCGCTGCACGTCGCGCCGAACGGACGGAACATCAACGAGAACTCGGGCGCGCTCCACCCGCTGGCGATGGTCCAGAAGGTGAAGGCGATCGGCGCCGATTTCGGCATCGCGCTCGACGGCGATGCCGACCGCATCGTCGTGGCCGACGCGCACGGCACGGTGCTGGACGGCGACGACATCCTCTATCTCTGGACGCTCGAGCTCGAGCGCGAGGGGCGCAAGCCCGAGGTCGTGGTCGGCACCGTCATGTCGAACTGGTCGCTGGAAGAGGCGCTGAACGCGCGCGGGATCCGGCTGATCCGCGCGGCGGTGGGCGATCGCTACGTGGTGGACGAGATGCAGCGCGAGGGCGCGCTTCTCGGAGGCGAGCCCTCGGGGCACCTGATCCGCTCGGACCTGACGACCACGGGCGACGGCGTGCTCACGGGCCTCCACATCGCCGCGCTGATCGCGGCCTCCGGCCAGCCGCTCCACGCGCAGCCGCGGCTCATCCACACGCCTCAGATCCTGCTGAACGTGCGCGTGAAATCGAGGATCCCCTTCGAAGCGATCCCGGGCCTTCAGAACGAAAAAGAGCGCTGCGAAAAGATGCTCGACGGCCACGGCCGCATCCTGCTTCGCTACTCGGGCACGGAAGCCCTGGCCCGTGTGATGGTGGAAGGCAGCGAAGCCGCGCTCGTGAGAACGGTGGCCGGCTCTTTGGCGCAAACCATAAAGGATGCCATCGGCGCGAGCTGACCGCCCTCCGGAAGCTTGCGGGCGTATGCTTGGGAGCCTGCTGGGACGCGCCATGATTCATCACGACCGACCCAAGCGGCGACGCCGCCTCGCCCTCGTTCCCGAGCCCGAAGCGGCTCAGCTCAGCACGCTGGCGCCGGTTCCCGCCGCCCAGGTTCCTCTCCTGAACCGCGAGCTCTCCTGGCTGCAGTTCAACGAGCGCGTGCTCTCCGAAGCTCAGGATGAGCGCTGGCCTCTCCTCGAACGCTTGAAGTTTCTTTGCATCTCCTCCACGAACCTGGACGAGTTCTTCATGGTGCGCGTTTCGGGGCTGCGCGAGCAGCTCTCCTCCGAGCTGGTCGAGCCCACCGACGACGGACTCACCGCGGAGGAGGAGCTCGCTCTCATCCGGCCGGTCGTCCTCGGCATGGTGGCGCGCCAGACCGCGTGCCTCACGCAAGATCTGCTTCCCAAGCTGGCCTCGGCCGGGATCTCCGTGCTCTCCTGGGCCGGCCTGAACGACGCTCAGAAGGAGGCGGCGAGCCTGTACTTCCGGCGGAACGTCCTCCCCATCCTCACGCCCCTCGCCGTCGATCCAGGGCACCCGTTCCCCTTCCTCTCGAACCTCTCTCTGAACCTCGCGGTCGAGGTGAAGAACCCGGAGACGTCCGAGACGAAGTTCGCTCGCGTGAAGATGCCGCAGGCGCTGCCGCGACTCATCCCGCTGCGCGAGGTCATCGAGGGGAAAAAGAAGATCCTCGCCGACAGAGTCGAGTTCATCTTCCTCGAGAACCTCATCCAGGAGAATCTCGGCGAGCTCTTTCCGGGGCTGGAGATCGTCTCCTCGCACCTCTTTCGCGTCACGCGCGACGCCGACATCGAGATCCAGGAGGACGAGGCGTCCGACCTTCTCGCCACGATCGAGCAGGAAGTCAGGCGTCGGAAGTTCGGCGCCGTGGTCCGGCTCGAGCTGGCGCCCAAGACGGCCAAACGCGTGCGCAAGCTCCTGATGCGCCAGCTGGAGGTCACGGAGAGCGACGTGTACGAGGTCGAGGGACCGCTCGGCGCCGGTGACCTCTCCTCGCTCGTGCGGCTGGAACGGCGCGAGCTGAAGGACCCGCTCTTTTCACCGGCGGTCCCCGCCGTCTTCAATCAGCCGGAGATCTCGATCTTCTCGGCCATTCGCGCCGGCGACATGCTCCTGCACCATCCCTACGATTCGTTCTCGCCCGTGAGCGAGATGATCGAGCGCGCCGCCGAGGATCAGAAGACGCTCGCCATCAAGATGACGCTCTACCGCACGAGCGCCGACTCGGCCATCATCCCGGCCCTCATCCGCGCGGCCGAGAACGGCAAGCAGGTGGCGGTGCTCGTGGAGCTCAAGGCCCGCTTCGACGAGGAGAACAACATCGTGTGGGCCAAGGCGCTCGAGCGCGCCGGCGTCCACGTGGTCTACGGCGTGGTCGGGCTGAAGACGCACTGCAAGATCGCCCTCGTGGTCCGCCGCGAGAAGGACGAGATCCGGCGATACGTGCACCTCGGCACAGGCAATTACAACCCCACCACCGCGCGCTTCTACACCGACTTCGGGCTCCTCACGTGCCGTCCGGAATTCGGAGAGGACGCCACGCGCCTCTTCAATGCGCTCACGGGTTTCGCTGGAAAAGTCGCCTACGCGCGCCTCGTGACCGCTCCGAAAGACATGCACCGCGTCGTCTGCGAGTGGATCGCGCGGGAGACGGCGCACGCGCGGGCGGGCCGCCCCTCCGGCATCCGCATGAAGCTCAACGCCCTCGTCGATCCGCGCGCCATCGCCGCGCTCTACGAAGCGTCGCAAGCCGGCGTGCCGATCGATCTCATCATCCGCGGAGTCTGCTGCTTGAAGCCGGGGCTGCCCGGATTCTCCGAGACGATCCGCGTGCGCTCCATCGTGGGGCGTTTTTTGGAGCACAGCCGCGCGATCGTGCTCGAGAACGGCGGGCAGCGGGAGGTCTGGTTCTCCTCGGCCGACTGGATGCCCCGAAACTTCTTCCGGCGCGTGGAGATCGTCTTCCCGATCGAGGATCCCGAGCTGGCGCGTCAGGTCGCCGAGGAGATCTTCCCGACGTTCCTGGCCGACAACGTGCGGGCCCACGTGCTCAAGGCCGAC
>JBDSFL010000069.1:0-2911 GCA_039919545.1 Thermoanaerobaculia bacterium
ATCATGCGGCTCTTCATCGCGCGCGAGGCGCTGGACCGCCATCTCGCGGTGGCGGGCGATCTCGTGAATCCCAAGGCGACGACCGGGATGAAGCTCGCGGCGCTGCCGAAGATCGCCGCCTTCTACGCGGGCTGGTATCCCACGCGCTGGCTCGGCTGGGGGCTCTGGCCGCGCTACGGCGCGTTCGGCGCTCTCGCCACGCACGTGCGCTTCCTCGACCGCACCACGCGGCGGCTCTCGCGCAGCATCTTCCATCTGATGGCGCTGAACGGGCCGAAGCTCGAGCGCCGGCAGGCGCTTCTCTTTCGCGCGGTCGACATCGGGGCGGATCTCTTCGCGATGACGGCCGCCGTCGCGCGTGCCGAGAGCCTGCGGCGGCGCAACGCGCCCGAGGCCGCCGCGGCCGTGGAGCTGGCGGACGTGTTCTGCCGGACCACCACCCGGCGCATCGAGCAAAGCTTCGCCTCCATCCGCTCGCACGACGACGTGAAGAAGCACGCCACGGCCCTCCGCCTGCTGGCGGGAGAATTCGCATTCCTCGAGGAAGGCCTCGCCCCTCCCTCCCGTGTCCTGGAGTAGAGGCTCGGACGGCTCGGACGGGCCGGGCCGGCCGATCCTCCCGCTCCCGGCCCTGAACGACGCGGAAGGCGATCGCATCCCCGACGGCCTCCCGCCCATCGTCGACGCGCACGTGCACCTCTTCCCCGACCGCCTCTTCGCGGCAGTGTGGGGCTGGTTCGACGCCTACGGCTGGCCCATCCGGTACAAGCTGCCCACGCCGCGCGTCATCGACTTCCTCCTCTCGCGCGGCATCTCACGCCTGGTCGCGCTCCCTTACGCGCACAAGGCGGGGATCGCGCGCGCGCTCAACGACTACATCGCCGCGGTCTGCCGCGAGAACCCGCGCGTGATCGGCGGGGCGACGGTCTTTCCCGGCGAGGAGGGCGCCGAGGCCATCCTGACGGACGCCTTCGCCGCCGGACTCGCCGTCGTGAAGCTGCACTGCCACGTGCAGTGCCTCTCACCGGATGCGCCCGAGCTGCACGCCATCTACGCGGTCTGCGCGCGCGCAGGCAAGCCCGCCCTCATCCACGCGGGGCGCGAGCCGGCGAGCCCGCACTACAAGTGCGATCCGCACGCGCTCTGCTCGGTCGAGCGCATCGAGAGCGTGCTGCGCGACCATCCCACCCTGAAACTGGTGGTCCCGCACCTCGGCGCCGACGAGTTCGCGGCGTACGAACGGCTCGTGACCACGTACGACAACCTCTGGCTCGACACCACGATGGCGATCTCCGGCTACTTCCCCGGGCCGCTGCCCGAGCGGCTCGTGCGCTGCCGCCCCGAGCGGATCCTCTACGGCACGGACTTCCCGAACCTTCCCTACGCCTGGGACCGCGAGCTCATGGTGCTCGCCGGGATGGGGCTTTCCGAGCCGGATCTCGCGGCCATCCTGGGCGGAAACGCTCTTGCCCTGTACGCACCCGGAACCTCTTTCGCCTGAGCACCCGCTTCCCTAGAATCCTCCGATCGCGCGTGAGGAGAACGAGATGAAGACTTTCCTGAAGCTGCTGGGCGGAGTCGTGGCGCTGCTCGTGGTCTTGGTGGCGATCGGCGTCGCGATGCTCGCGATGCGCAAGCCGAAGATGCGCCCTGCCTCGACGGAGGTCGTCGAGCGGACGCCCGAGCGCATCGCGCGCGGGAAGTACATCGCCGAGCACGTGGCGGATTGCTCCGGCTGCCACTCGGGACACGTGGCCGAGCGGTACGGCTTCCCGATCCAGCCCGGCACCGAGGGACAGGGAGGCTTCGTCTTCGACGAGAAATTTCAGGTGCCCGGAGTCGTCTGCGCTCAGAACATCACTCCTGACAACGAGACGGGACTCGGCCGCTGGACTGACGGCGAGGTGATGCGGGCCTTCCGCGAGGGCGTGAACCGCGAGGGGAAGGCGCTCTTTCCCATGATGCCGTATGCCTACTTCCGCTCGATGAGCGACGCGGATGCGCGCGCGGTGGTCGCCTACCTGCGCACCATCCGGCCCATCCGGAACACGGTGACCGCGCAGAAGCTGAAGTTCCCGGTGAACCTCTTGATCCGGTCCGCGCCGGAACCGCTGTCGGGTCCCGTGGCGATGCCCGACGACAGCACCGACCACCTCGGCCATGGCAAGTACCTCGTCACCATCGCGGGGTGCCGGGAATGCCACACGGCGCACGACGGCAAGGGGCAGCGCGTGCCGGGAGGCGACTACGCCGGCGGCTGGGAGATGCGCGGGCCGTGGGGGCGCGTGGTGTCGGCGAACATCACGCCCGATGGCGCAACGTTCATGGGACAGGCCACGAAGGAGCAGTTCATCGGCCGCATCCGTTCCTTCGCGAGCTTCGACGCGACGACGGCCCCCATCGCCCCGAAGGGGCGAAACACCGTCATGCCGTGGATCGCCTATGCGGGCATGACCGACGCCGACCTCGGCGCAATCTTCGACTACATGAAGACCGTGACTCCGATCCGCAAGCAGGTGGTCGTGTTCCCGGATGCTCCCGACGCGCCCTTGCCTCCCGGTGCGCCCGCTCCGGTCGGGGCGGCCTCGAAGAGCTGAACGCTCCTCGGCTCGCTTCAGGCATTCGCTATCCTGCGCGGATGCCGAGTGGTGCCGATTGGCGGGCGCGCTTGCTCCGGTGGGTGCGTCCGCGCCCCTCGGAGATCCTGATCCTGCTGAACGCGCTGCTCGTGGCCGCCGTGCTCCGCGTCCAGGGGCACCTCGAGCTGCAGTACCTGCGCAGCATCGAGACCATGTTTCCCGCCCTGAAGGTCATCGCGATCTTCATCCTGCTCGGTTTCGTGCTGCGGGTTTTCTTCGCCGCCGCCCGGCGCGGCCGCCGCCACGCGGTGCGCTACGTGAAGCTCTGGTTC
>JBDSFL010000119.1:0-8529 GCA_039919545.1 Thermoanaerobaculia bacterium
TCCAGTATCTCGGCGTCCCATTCGACGCGCAATCGCTGGACGGCGACGACCTGGCGATCACGGGAGGAAAAGCTCTTTCCCCCGTTCCCCTCCCTCTCCCCTCTCCCGGTCCTACCGACGAAGCCGAGCGGGACGACGAGGGCTCTTCGCCGGCGCCGTCTCGCTGACCGGCAGCTTCCGGATCCGCACCGTGTTCGTGGCCCCCTCGGTGGGTGCGGTGCCCGATAGCTCCACCACCGTCGCTCCCGCGAAGCCCGGCAGGCGCACCAGCACCCTGTCGCCCGCACGGATCATCTCCTCGACCGTGAGCGATTTCGGGACGAGAAAGGAATCCACGTCGCGCAGCAGCGTGAGGCGGCGGCGCACCGTCTCACGCGGGGTGAACGCCACGATCTGGATCGAGAGCTGCTCCTTGGACACGAGGCGCGCCGTGCGGCCGTACTCGGTGTAGACGACCATTCCCTTGGCCCCCGCATCGCGCGCCACCTGGCTCGCCGTCGAGGCGATGACCGCCGAGAAATCGTTCACCTTCATCCGCCGGCGGATCGGGGTGGCGAAGACGCTGTCGGGCGCCTCGGCCTTGAGCGCGATCTCGGCCATCACCGTCACCGCCTCCACGGGGTACGCGCCGATCGCCGTCTCACCCGACAGCATCACGGCGTCCGCGCCGTCGTGAACGGCGCCCGCCACGTCCGACACCTCCGCCCGCGTCGGCGAAGGATTCTCGATCATCGACTCGAGCATCTGTGTCGCCACGATCACGGGCACGCTCAGGGCACGCCCGACCGCCAGGATCTCGTGCTGCGCGCGCGGAACGCTCGCCAGGCCGATCTCGACGCCGAGGTCCCCGCGCGCCACCATCAGCACGTCCGATGCCTCGGCGATGTCCCAGAGGTCCAGCAGCGCTTCCCGCCGCTCGATCTTGGCGACGATCCAGGGACGGCTGTCCTCGGGCATCCGCTTCAGGAGCCGCCGCAAGGCGATCACGTGCGCGGCGCTGCGCACGAACGACAGCCCCACGAAGTCGACGCCCGCCTCCAGGCCTTCCGCGAGGTCGCGCCGGTCCTTGGCCGTGAGCGCCGGAGCGGAGAGCGCGCTGTTGGGAAAGTTGACGCCCGCCTCGCTCTTCACGCGACCGCCGACGATGACGGTGGCGCGCAGGGCGGCGCCACGCCGGCCGTCCACGTGCAGCCGGATGCGGCCGTCGTCGATGCGGATCTCGGCTCCGGTCTGAACGTCGTCCAGAAGATCCGGATAGGTCACCGAGATCCTGCGCTCGTCGCCGCGCGCCATGCCCGGCACGATCTCGACGCTCGCACCGGTCTTCCAGATGACGCCCCCGCCCGACACGGGGCCGACGCGAATCTTCGGGCCTCCCAGGTCGAGGAGGACGCCGATGGGACGGTCCATCTTCTTCTCGACGGCACGCACGATGGCCACGCGGCGCTTGATCTCTCCCGGGCGGCAGTGCGCCCCGTTGAGGCGGACCACGTCGACCCCGGCCTCGATGAGGCGCTCCAGCGCCCCCGGTTTCTCCGCGTTCTGAGCGATGGTGGCCACGATCTTCGTGGCCCGCGAGAGGAATTGTTCAGTCATGGGCTTTCCTTGTCGGCTCGCATTCTGCCTCGGGAGCGCCGCTTTCGTATGATCTCGCGATGGCCATTGAAATCGACTCCCCGAACCTCGCATTGAAGAACGGTCATACCGAGGACGACCCGCGTATCGAGCAGCTCGCCGCACACGTCAAGGAGATGATCAAGATCCTGGGCCTTTGCCCAGACCAGGATCCCAACCTCATCGGCACCGACCGCCGGGTGGCCAAGATGTACCTCGATATCTTCTCGGGCCTCGACGCGGGGACGAAGCCGAACCTCACGACGTTACCGAACGAAGAGCACTACACGGCCATGGTCATGGAGAAGGAGATCCCCTTCTACTCCATGTGCGCCCACCATTTCGTCCCGTTCTACGGGCACGGGCACATCGCCTACATCCCGAACGAGAAGATCGTCGGTCTCTCGAAGCTCCCCCGCCTGCTCGAGTTCTTCGCCCGAAGGCCGCAGCTGCAGGAGCGTCTCACCGAGCAGGTGGCCCGGGTGCTGGAAGAGGAGCTGCGTCCGCAGGGCGTGATGGTGGTCATCGAGGCACGGCACCTCTGCGTCGAGATGCGCGGTGTGAAGAAGCCGGGCGCGGTCACCGTGACCTCGGCGATTCGCGGCATCTTCCTGCAGAAAGCCGTGCGCGAAGAATTTCTCGACCTGCTGCGTCACCGCAACACGAGCTAGGAATTTCGACGGGTCATCAGCTCACGCGGCCGTGCGCGCCGGCTGGAGCGCCTGCACGGCTTGCAGCCCGCGCAGCGTACGCACGCCGTGCCAGGAGAAGTCGTCTCCGCTCACCAGACGCACGCTGGCCTGCGGCAGGCGTTCGACCCAGAAGAGCCGGTCGGGCTCGCGGAAGTGGAATGGCTCGTCCGGAAGCAGCAGCAGCGCCGGCTGGCTCTCGATGATCTCGTCTTCGGACACGGTGGGATAGTCCTTCCCTCGTCCGCCAAGCACGTTGACGCCGCCCCCCAGCTTCAGCAGGTCGGCGATGTAGGTCTCGTCGCCGATCGTCATGAAAGGATCCTTCCAGATCAGGTACGCCACGCGAACGGGCTCGGGCACGGGGGATAATTGCGCGAGCGCGGCGTCGATCAACGCGGCCCAGTGTTCGGCCTCGCTCGTTCGGCCCGTGCGCCGTCCGAGCTGGCGGAGCATGTCCGGAACCTCCGCCGCCCTCCGCGGCAGCGACACGTCGATCGGAAATTCGGCGGCGATCGCCTCGGCATCCTCGCGGCGGTTCTCCTCGGCGTTCAGGAACACCACGTCCGGAGCCAGGGTGCGGATCAGGGCGAGGTCGGGATTCTTCGTTCCGCCGACACGCACGAGCCCCTTCACGGCCTCGGCCGGATGGATGCAGTAGCGCGTCACGCCGACGAGCTCGTCTCGCAGCCCGAAGGCGATCAGGCTCTCCGTGATCGACGGGCAGAGAGAGACGATGCGCATCGGACGGTCAGGCGGGTCTGCCGGTGAGGGAATCGGCTCTTCCACCGGCCGGTTTCACACCGCGCTGCTGCGCACCGCCCGCCCCCCCAGGATTCGCGGGAGCCACGGGCACGGCCTCGACCGGACCGGCGGCGGCCGCCGCCTCGGCCGTCGGCAGCGCGATGTTGTGCGTCTTGAACGCGCTCAGGAGGCCGAGCTTGTCGACCGCCTTGAGGTACGCCTCGCGCGGCTCCACGAGGCCCCTCTTCACGAAGTCGAGCAAGGAGTCGTTCAGGAGAAACATTCCCTGGGACTTCGAGGTTTGCAGAACCGAGGGGAGCTGGAACGTCTTGCCGTCGCGGATGAGGTTGGAGATCGCGTTGTTCGAGAGCAGCACCTCGAGCGCCGCGATCCGGCCTCCGCCCACCTTCTTGCAGAGGGTCTGCGCCACGACGCCGCGCAGGGAATCCGCGAGCATGACGCGGATCTGCTGCTGCCGGTCGGCGGGAAACTGATCGACGATGCGGTCGACGGTGGAGGTGGCCGTGGTGGTGTGAAGGGTGCCGAATACGAGGTGTCCGGTCTCGGCCGTCTCGATGGCGATGGCGATCGTCTCGAGGTCGCGCATCTCGCCCACGAGCACGATGTCCGGGTCCTCGCGTAGCGCCGCCCGCAGAGCGTCTTTGAAGCCCCGCGTGTGGATTCCGACCTCGCGCTGGTTCACCAGGCACTTCTTGTTCTCGTGCACGAACTCGATCGGATCCTCGATGGTGATGATGTGGTCGCTGCGCGTGTCGTTGATGTAGTCGACGATGGCCGCCAGCGTGGTGGACTTGCCCGAGCCCGTCGGTCCCGTCACGAGCACCAGACCCTTCGTCAGGTCGCCCAGCGCCACGACCGCCGGCGGCAGGTTCAGCTGCTTGGCGGTCAGGATCTTGATCGGGATCTGGCGGAAGACGGCGCCGACGCCATGCCGGTCCCGGAACATGTTGACGCGAAAGCGCGCGACGGTGGCGATCTCGTAGGCGAAGTCGACGTCATTGCGCTCGGCGAACTCCTTCCGGCTCCTTTCGGTGAGGATCGGCTCGAGCATTTTCTCGACCGCGTCGCCGACGAGGATCGGGAGGTCCTCCTGCATGGTCATCTCGCCGTGCACGCGCAGCACCGGCCGCACGCCGGTGGAGAGGTGAACGTCCGACGCGTTCACCTCGAGCATCTTCATGAGGATGTCGTCGATGGGGCGCCCCGAGCGCTTCACCGGCGCGCCGCGCCTCTTGCTGGTGGACGCGGACATCTGGCTCTGATCGAAGTCGGGGCGCTTGTACATCCCCGAGAGCGAATCCGGCACGTCGAGCGCTTCCACGTGTTCGGGTGCCGACCGTGGCGTGGAGGGGAGCGAGGGGGGCGGCAGGCCAATCGAAGCCGAGCCGCCGCGGGGAGCCTCCTGATAGGAGGGAGGGGCGTCAGACGAGTAGGACGCAGCGGGCGGGAACGAAGGCTCCTCGGGCGCGACCGGGGCGATGGGAACGACGGGCGCCGCGGCCCGGGCCCGACTGATCATGATCGCCGTGGCTTCTCCCGAGCGACCGAACTGGATGTCGACGGGCTCGGTCGCCTCGTCGAGGCGAAACGGAACCCGGTGACGCATCGCCGAAAGCGATTCGACCGGAGCTCCCGGGACGAGCTCACCGGCGACGGCGCGGAAGGATTCCTCCCCCAGCGGCTCCCGCCCGACGATGACCTTGGAGGCGCCCTTCATGAGAAAAATCTTTTCTCCCGGGACGAGATAGAGAGCATCGCCGTCCGTCTTCAGGAAATTGCGGACGAGGGCTTCGATCTTGGACGCCATGTCAGTCTCCCTGCCCGGCGCAGACCCGGTTCGAAAAATGACCGGGGATCAAACGGACTCGAACTCGCATCGCTCGCGACCTCAAAACGAAACCCGCACGATGTGACGCTTGGAGGCGAGCACATAACGATCGCCGACACCCAGGCCGATGAACCTCCCGGGCGCATTGAAAATGTCCGACATGCGATTCGCCCCATCGGGCGCGACGGCGCGGAGCACTCCGGAGATCTCCTGCCCGGAATCGAGCCGGAGCGTCAGGACGTCCAGCGAGGCGGACCCGGAATCCAGCTCGTTCGTGCCGGGCCCCGAGGCGGCCGCCTCCACGGTTCGGATGGCGTGCCGGGAGATGAGCTGGCTACCACCGCTATTCAGGCCGATCGCCAGGAAGTCCCTCGTGCCGTCCAGGAGCGACTCCAGGCTGGTGGACCCGGACGCTCGGCTCGGATCGGGAAGGAGCCACAGGATTCCGTTCACGGAGCTGCCGTCGGACAGCTCGATCCGCACCGGGCACGGTGTCGTCGCGGGATGCGATTGGGCGTCGGGCATGAACCCTCCCGTTCGTCGAAAATCGTTCGAAGCGCTCATTATCGTCGAAGCGATCGGCCGCGGGATTGTTTCGAGGCGAAATGACTCGGCTGCCTCATCCAGCGCGCCTGCAGGGCGAGAGTAAGATCAGGCTGCTCCGCGGGCCAGTGAAGGTTTTCACACACCATAACCGCGGACGCCAGGAGTGGATCGATGTCGATTGTCCTTGCCGATCCCGTCACCGACACGCGCCTCCAGCAGGAGATGGTCGTCAACGACTTCTCCCTCCAGGTGGCGACCGCGAACGGTTCGGGGTCACAAACCGCGAACAATGTCCTGATGCGCTCCATCTTCCAGATGGGCGTGCCGGTCTCCGGGAAGAACCTCTTTCCCTCCAACATCCAGGGCCTCCCCACCTGGTTCACCATCCGGGCCAACAAGGATGGCTACATCGCCCGAAAGCGCGACCTGGACATCCAGATCCTCATGAACCCGGAGACCGCCGTCGAGGATACGAAGGACGCACGGTCGGGTTCGTTCGTCATCGCAGAGAGCAAGCTCGGTGTCGAGAAGCTGCGCGACGACCTCACGTTCTATCCCGTCCCCTTCGCCGAGCTCGTGGTGCAGATCACGACGGCGCCCGAGCACGCCAAGCTGCGCAAGCTCATCGTGAACATGATCTACGTCGGGGTGGCCGCCGATCTCATGGGCATCGATCAGACCGAGATCGACAAGGCCATCCGCAAGCAGCTGGGGAACAAGCCCAAGGCCGTGGATCTGAACCTCAACGCGGTGCGGCTGGGGCGTGAGTACGCGGAGAAGACGTTCCCGAGCAAGATTCCCTACCGCGTCGAACGCATGGACAAGACCGCAGGCAAGATCATCATCGACGGCAACGCCGCGGCCGCGCTGGGCTGCCTCTTCGGCGGCGCCACCGTGCTGGCCTGGTATCCGATCACCCCCTCCTCGTCGCTGTGCGAGAGCTTCATCGACTTCGCCGGCGAGTTCCGCAAGGATCCCGCCACGGGCAAGTCGAAGGTCGCGTGCATCCAGGCCGAAGACGAGATCGCCTCGATCGGCATGGTCGTGGGCGCCGGCTGGGCGGGCGCGCGCTCGTTCACCTCGACCTCGGGTCCCGGCATCTCGCTCATGTCGGAGATCATCGGCTTGGCGTACTACACCGACATCCCGGCCGTCATCTTCGACGTCCAGCGCACCGGGCCCTCGACCGGCCTCCCCACGCGCACGATGCAGGCCGACCTCCTGCTCTGCTACTACAACTCGCAGGGCGACACGATCCATCCGATGCTCTTCCCCAATTCGCCGGAAGAGAACTTCAGCATGGCCATGAAGGCGTTCGATCTCGCCGAGGGCCTCCAGACTCCGATCTTCGTCCTCTCCGATCTCGACCTCGGGATGAACAACTGGATGTCGGACCCCTTCCCCTACCCCGCCGAGGCCGTGAATCGCGGCAAGGTGCTCGATGTCGAAGGCATCGAGAAGATGAAGGACTGGGGGCGCTACAAGGACGTGGACGGCGACGGCATCCCGTACCGCACGCTGCCCGGGACCAAGAGCGTGAAGGGCGCGTTCTTCACGCGCGGCTCTGGCCACAACGAGATGGGCGTCTACTCCGAGAAGCCCGCCGATTACGTCAACAACATGGACCGGCTGAAGAAGAAGTTCCAGTCGGCGCGGACGATGGTTCCCGCCCCCGAGATCCAGAACCGTTCTGGCAAAGGCTCCGGCATTTTGGCGTTCGGCTCGTCGCACTGGGGCGTGGTCGAGGCGCGGGACAAGATGGCGCGCGAATTCGGCATCGAGCTCGATTACATGCGCCTCCGCGCGCTGCCCATCGGTCCAGACGCCAGGCGCTGGATCGAGGCGCACGACCGCATCTACGTCGTGGAGCAGAACCGGGACGGCCAGCTGGCGACGATCCTGAAGGACGAATTCCCGGAACGCGCCACCTCGTTCATCTCGGTTCGCCAGTACAACGGGCTCCCCCTCGACGCCACCACCGTGATCGACGGCGTCCTTCACGATCGGCAAGCGCCCGGCCGCGCCGCCGGAAAGGAGAACGCATGAGCGCCACACCCGGTTCGCCGAGCCTCCCCAAGCTGAACCACATCGGCCTGCCGAAGACCGATTACGACGGGGGCAAGAGCACCCTCTGCCTCGGCTGCGGGCACGACGTCATCACCAAGCAGATCATCAACGCGTTCTACGAGATGGGCGTGGAGCCGCATCGTGTCGCCAAGTTCTCGGGCATCGGCTGCTCCTCCAAGACGCCGGCCTATTTCCTGAACCGCGCGTGGGGCTTCAACGGCGTGCACGGGCGCATGCCCTCGTTCGCCACGGGAGCCATGGCCGCCAACCCGCAGCTCGTCGGCATCGGCGTCTCCGGAGACGGCGACACCGCCTCGATCGGCGTCGGGCAGTTCGTCCACATGGTTCGGCGCAACGTTCCGCTCGTCTACATCATCGAGAACAACGGTGTGTACGGCTTGACCAAGGGGCAATTCTCGGCGACCGCTGACCTGGGGGCCAAGCTCAAGAGCGGCGAGGTGAACGAGCTCTCCCCCATCGACTGCTGCTCGCTGGCCATCGAGCTGGGAGGCAGCTTCGTCGCGCGCTCGTTCTCGGGCGACATGAAGCAGCTCCAGACGATCCTGCAGGCCGCGCTGGCGCACAAGGGCACGTCGGTGATCGACGTGATCTCGCCCTGTGTCACCTTCAACGACCACGAGGGTTCGACCAAAGGCTACAAGTACTCCAAGGAGCACGAGACGCCGGTCCACGAGCTCGGCTTCGTGCCGTTCTTCGAGGAGACGATGGCCGAGATCCCCGACGGCGACAGCCGCGACGTGCGGTTCCCCGACGGCAGCACCGTGCGCTTCAAGGGCGTGGGCCGCGAGTACGACCCCACCGACCGCGACGCGGCGATGAAGGCGATTCACGAGAGCTACGCCAAGAAGGAGATCCTGACCGGGCTGCTCTACGTGAACCCCGCCAAGCCCGATTTCGGAAAGCTGATGCAGCGCGTGGACGAGCCCCTGACGACGTTGCCCATCGAGCGGCTCCGGCCCTCGAAGGAGAACCTCGACGAGATCATGGAGTCGTTCCGGT
>JBDSFL010000122.1:0-12208 GCA_039919545.1 Thermoanaerobaculia bacterium
GGCTGGTTGCTCGTCCGTCCCTTCCGTTCGCAGTGAAGTCAGCGCAGACGCCGCGGATGAGAATCCTCGTCGCTCAGCCTCTGCCCGAACCCTCGATCGGTGAGCTCCTGCGCGGGCACGAGGTGACCGTCCTTCCGGAGCTCCCCGCACCGGGCGAGCTCGCCGCGCTGCTTCACGGCGCGGCCGCGCTCCTGTCGACGCCTCCGCTGAAAGTGGACGCCGTTGCGCTCCGCGGCGCGACGGAGCTGAGGATCGTGGCGCAGTGCGCGGTCGGTATCGACAACATCGATCTGGTGGAGTGCCGGCGCCGCGGCATCGTCGTCACGAACACACCCGACGTCCTCACGGAGGCCACGGCCGACCTCACCTGGGCTCTCATCCTGGCCGTCGCGCGGCGCATGCCCGAAGCCGAGGCGCTGGTTCGTTCGGGGGCGTGGACCGGCTGGAAACCGACCGAGCTGCTCGGAATCTCGCTCGAAGGCAAGATGCTCGGCATCTTCGGTCCGGGCCGTATCGGCCGGGCGGTCGCCCGGCGCGGGGCCGCATTCGGGATGCGGATCCTCGGGGTGGGCTCGAGCGATGGGCCGACGGGCTTCGAGACCCTGCTGCGGGAATCCGACGTCATCTCGCTTCACGCGCCGATGAACCGGGAAACCGCGGGCCGCTTCGGCGCGGCGGAGTTTGCCCGCATGAAAGCGGGCGCCATCTTCGTCAACACGTCGCGGGGCGGCCTGATGGACGACGAGGCGCTGGCCGCTTCGCTCGCCGAAGGTCACCTGCGTGGTGCGGGCCTGGACGTCTATCCGAACGAGCCGGGCATCCATCCCGCGCTGCTGCACAGCCCCCGCGCCGTGCTGCTGCCGCACATCGGCTCGGCGACCGAAGAGACCCGGCTCCAGATGGCCCGCCTGGCGTGCGAGGACATTCGCCGTGTGCTGGCGGGAGAGCCGCCGGAACACGCGGTCCCGTGACATCGACGAGCTAGCTCGTCGGCAGGTCGGAGCGGCCGAGCGATCGCGCGGCGAGAAGCAGCGGCACGGCGCCCAGCACGAGCGCGATGCCGCACCAGCCCAGGAGCACGGTGCGCGCGCTCATCGTCAGGCCCGACACGCTCTCCGCGAGGCCGCGCAGCTCGTGAGACACGACGAACGCGGCCGAGAGCGCGAGCGCCGTCGAGAGGGTCATGGCGAAGAGCCCGCCTGGTCCGAGAGCCACGGACACCGCATGCGGCGCCGCGTACTTCGGGAACAGCGCCCCGAGTCCCATCTGCAGAGACGGGATGGCGATCGCTCCGAGGACCCCGATCAGGATCGACAGCCGCAGGGTGCGGTGCGTGACGTGGAGAGCGGCATCGCTCGCGCCGATCAGGATGAGCGCGATCAGGACCGCGGGAACCGCACGCACCATCGTGCGCGCCGCGAGGTGGCGTGCCGGCGAGAGCGGCAGCGTCCTGAGCAGGGAAGCGGATCGGCCATCGCTCGAGACGGACGGATACGCGAACCTGAGCGACAGCGCCGAGACGAGGAAGAGGCCAAGGGCGGTCTGCAGTCCGGCCAGCAGGTCGCGGGCGGTGGCATCGCTCGCGGGGAGGAAATGGACGTTCAGCAGATCCAGAACGAAGACGGCGGCGAGGGAGCCGAGCTGCGCGGGCGTGGATGCCTCGCGCGCGACGCTGATGATCTCGGCACGCAGCAGCATCGAGCCCAGCGAGCGCGCCGGGCGCCCCGAGGCCCCGCCACCGGAGGACGCGCCTGCGCCGGATCTCACCTCACGGTAGACGCGCAGGTGCAGCGGGGCGGCCAGCGCGGCGCCCGCGAGGAGAACGAGAACGGAGACGAGCAGGAGAAGCAGGGCCGTGGTCAACGCGAAGGGGCGCTGGAAGAGGGCGCCCGCCGCCGCGTGCGCGGCCCAGTCGGTGGGTAACAGTCCGGGCGGGGGAACCTCCGTCGCAGCCAGCGCCATCACGATCGACAGCGCCGTCGCGGGGTCCAGGACCTGCTCGGGACGCGCGCCCCGAAACGAGATCAACGCGATCGCGAGTCCGGCCGCGGACAAAAACGCCGTCAGGAGACGTGCCCGGTGCGGTGGGATCAGAGCCACCAGGAGGACCGCGCCCAGGGAGGCCAGGGTGGCGGCGACGATGAGAATCGAAGCGATCGCCGCGCTGAGAGCGACCGCCGCGCGGATCGGCTCGGACGCGTGGCGCGCTGCGACGAGGACGACGGGGGCCCCGATCAAGAGCATCGGGCCCGAGGCGACCACGAGCGTGAGGAGCAGCTGCCGCGTGAAGAGCGACCGGTGCGGGATCGGGAGCGGCAAGCGGGCGTCGAGATCCTCCGAGAGGAAGAGGTTCGAGACCGCCGTCGTGAGGTTGCCCAGCAACGAGAGCAGGAAGAGAGCGGTGAACCCGCCGATGAGACACCGCTCCACGAGGGCATCGATCCGGAGCTCGGGCAGCTGGGTCGACGCCGTCGCGGCGAGGCGCAGGACCGCCTCCAGCGCGGCGAGCTCGAGAGCGCAGAAGGCGAGGCAGCCCGCGAGCGCGATGATGGCCGCGATGCGGTCGCGCGGCCGGCTGCTCCAGGCCGTTCGGAATGCGGATCGAAAGCCGTTCGACGCACCCACCCGGAAGCGCCGGGCCGCGAGCGGGAACGCGGTCGACGCGCTCAATCGAGCGGGGCCTCGAGCGCGCTCCCGTCGGTCAAGCGGAAGAAGAGCTCCGAGAGCGACCCCTGCAGACCTCCGCCCCGCATCGCGGCGGGAGTTCCCACCGCCGCGAGACGGCCCTTGATGAGGAGCGCGGCCCGGTGCGACACCTGCTCGGCCAGCGCGAGCTGGTGGGTCGTGAGAAATACCGCCGCCCCCGCGCTCGCCTTCTCCTGCAGGCGACGAATGAGCTGGAGCTGCGCGAGAGGGTCGAGCCCCACCATCGGCTCATCCAGGATGTAGAGCGACGGCTCATGCAGGAATGCCTGAGCCAGAGCCACCTTCTGTCGCGTGCCATGAGACAGGACCTCGTTGCGCAGGTTTCCCGAATCGAGCAGCCCGAAAGCAGACAGCTCGTTGTCGATGCGTTTCTCGAGCGCGGCCCCACGCGCGCCGAACACGGTGCCGACGAAGCGAAGCGTCTCGCGCGGCGTCCACTTCGGCCACAGATAGGGGCGATCGGGCACGAAGCCGATGCAAGCCTTGGCGGCGAGAGGCTCGCGCGCCACGTCGAAGCCGAAAACGCGGGCCGCTCCCGAGGTCGGATGAATCAGTCCGGTGAGGAGTCCGATGGCGGTCGTCTTGCCGGCCCCGTTCGGCCCCACCAGCGAGAAGAGCGTGCCCGGCTCGATCGAAAGCTCGAAGGAATCCAGCGCGGTGAGCGTGCGATAGCGCTTCGTGGCGCGCTCGAATACCACGGCCGGAACGCTCGACGAGAACTCCAGACGAACCTCCCGAAAAAACTCCGCCTGGGCTCGATCTTCTCGCGTGTGGCAGCATCTCCGCAATGGACGAGGTGCGCGAGCTGGATGATGCCGAGGTGGTGAGGCGCATCCTGGAGGGGGACGGTGAGCTGTTCGCCGTGCTGGTGAACCGCTATCGCACGCGCCTTTATCGCTTCATCGGCCGCTTCACGAACGATTCCGAGGACGCGCGCGACGTCACGCAGGACGTCTTCTTCAAGGTCTACGGCGCCCTCGACTCCTACGACTCCAAGTACAAGTTCTCCACCTGGCTCTTCCGGATCGCGGGGAATGCCTCCATCGACCATCTGCGGCGGAGGAAGATCCGGGCCCTCCCGCTCGACCTCCCTCCGGACAGCGAGGGGGAGGAGCGCCGCATGGAGCCGAAAGAGACGCGCCCCAACCCCCTGGAAGACCTCACCCGTCGCCGCCTCGGTCAGGCGCTCGACCGCGCCATCGAGCGGCTGCCCGACGACTATCGCGAGCTGATCAGCCTTCGGCACTACGGCGAGCTGCCTTACGAGGAGATCGCCGAGCTGAAAGGAATGCCCCTCGGGACCGTGAAGAACAAACTTTTCCGCGCCAGACAGGCGCTGCGAGATCTTTTGCCGCCAGATGTCGTATAGAAAGACGGGATGACAATGACACCAGACCGACCGACTGACTCCTCGACCGACCCTGCGGCTCACGCCGCGGGCCGGAATGCCGAGGCCGTCGCCCTGGATCCGGGCCAGATGGCGGCAGACCAACAGATGGAAACCATTCTGGATGAGTGTCTTACGTCATTCGATGTGCTACCGGATCTCTCGCCGGATTTCACCGAACGCGTCGTGGCCGCTCGGCCCTTCGCGCCCTGGGAAGTGCGCCGTGCCACCTTCTGGAAGGCGCCGGCGCTGGTCGCCGGGTCGTTCCTGGCCTTCAGCCTGTCCCTGTTCGTTTCGCCGCTCCTGCGGCTCGGCCCGCTCACCGCTCTCACGGTCTGGTTCCGGGTGCTGCTGGCCTCCGTCGGCAAACCGGTCGCGGCAATCCTCCTCGGGGCTCCGCTCCTGGCCGAGGCCCTTGAGAAGCTGGCGGCCCGCGGCTCGACGATGTTACTGGCCCTCGTGGCCGCAGGCGCCGTCCTTTCGACTGGCGTGCTGCTGGCGGCTCGAAAATGGAGAGGGCTGGCCAGGACGCGCGGGTGAAAAGCCCAACCCTCCGGAGCGGACGCGGCACCGGACTCGCATTTTTCCTGCTCCTCTCCGGCATCCTGTGCCTCTTGCTGCTTCAGTTCTCCGCATCCGCCGCTGAGCCTATCGACCTGGTGCACGTCGCTGCTTCGGAGCGTCGTTCCGGCGACCTCGTCGTCACGAACAAGTCTCTCTCGATCGACGGAACGGTCGCCGGGACCGTGGTGGCCATCAGCAGTGAGGTGCGCCTCGCGGGACACGTGACGGGAGACCTCATCCTCCTCGGCGGGAACCTGCTCCTCTCCGACCAGGGCCACGTGGACGGCAGCGTGCTTGCGCTCGGAGCCGGGGTGGTGTCGCCGCAGAAGCCGGCTGCCACGTCGGTCGGCGGCCGCCTCCTCAACGTCGCCGCCCTCGAGGCCGCGTTCCTCACGGAGCTGCGCACCTCGCCGCTGCGGGCAGAGGCGGTGTCGCCCCTCCTCCTCTCGTTTCGCGTGCTCATCCTGCTCGCCTGGCTGGCAGCAGGTTCGCTCCTCCTGATCTTCGGTTCCCGTCGGGTCGCGTCGGCGGCGGCCGCCTTGCCGGGTCGAGCGCCGCTGCTCGCGCTCGTCGGGACGTCCACCGTCCTCTCCGCGCTCCTCGTCTCCGTTTTCCTCCTCTCCAACTTTCCCGCCCGCGCGTCGCTGCCGCTCGTGGCGGTGATCGTCTTCTTCGTGGCTGCGGCAAAAGTCTTCGGACTCGTGGCGCTGCTGCTCGTGCTGGGGCGTGTGCTCAACCGCCGCGCGCGGCGCGGAAAGCTCTTCTTCGGCGACCCCGCCGCGTTCGCGCTCGGCCTTCTCGCGCTGGGGCTCGTCTCGCTCGTCCCGGCCGCCGGCGCGATCGCCTGGGCCGCGGCCTCGCTGATCGGCATCGGCGTGGCGTTGCTCACCTCGTTCGGCCGCATGGAACGCGCTTTCCGGCTCGGTTGACCGCCTCGCTCGCCCCCGCATACTCTCCGGACGTGGAACGAACGGAGAGGCGCGAGGACGGAGCAGGATGAGCATTCAACGCCTGGGCGTGGTCGGTGCCGGACAGATGGGCTCTGGAATCGCGCAGGTGGCTGCCGCATCCGGCCGCGCCGTGACGCTCGTCGACATCGATGAATCTCTCGTCGCCCGCGGCCGCGCCACGATCGAGAAGAACCTCACGCGCCAGGTCGACAAGGGAAAGCTCACCGCCGCGCAGCGGGAAGAGACGCTCTCCCGGGTCGCGACCGGCGTCGGGCTCGAGCCGCTGGCCGGCGTCGATCTCGTGGTGGAAGCGATCGTCGAGGACGAGGAGACGAAGCGAACGCTTTTCCGCCGCCTCGATGACCTGCTCCCCGCGGGCGCGATTCTCGCTTCCAACACGTCGTCCATCTCCATCACCCGCCTTGCCGCCGCCACGAAGCGGCCGGAGTCGGTGATCGGGATGCACTTCATGAACCCGGTTCCCGTGATGGCGCTCGTCGAGGTCATCCGCGGCATCGCCACGTCCGACGACACGGCCGCCCGCGTGGCCGTCTTCGCACGGGAGCTGGGGAAGACACCGGTCGAGTGCCGCGATTTTCCCGGCTTCGTCTCCAATCGCGTGCTCATGCCCATGCTGAACGAGGCCTTCTTCGTGGTGCACGAAGGGGTCGCGCGCCCCGAGGCCGTGGATGAGATCATGAAGCTCGGCATGAACCACCCGATGGGCCCGCTGACCCTGGCCGACTTCATCGGCCTCGACACCTGCCTGGCGATCCTGCGGGTGCTCCATCACGGGCTCGGTGAAGACAAGTACCGGCCGTGCCCGCTGCTCGTGCAAATGGTCGACGCCGGCTGGAACGGCAGGAAGAGCGGCCGGGGCTTCTACCGCTACGCCGCGCCCGGCGGGGAGAGGCTTCCCGCGTGATCTGTCAGGTCTGCGGGGCCGCCAACCAGCTGGAGCGGGAGTTCTGCCACAAGTGCCAGTCCAAGCTCCTGGTCGTCTCCGGCAGCGGCGACACGTACGAGGAGAACTCCAACGGCGACGAAGGGGTCTCGCTCGACGAGCATCTGCTCGAGCGCGTGTCCGTGCTCGAGGAGATCGTCAAGCGCAGCGCCGAGACGCTGAAGATGCTGCTCGACGCGCTGAACCGGCAGGAGAAGAACGGCTTCGTGGTGCAGACGGGGCTTCTCGCGCTGAAGGATCTGCTCGAGCGAAAGGGTCTCCTCGTCGAGGAAGAGCTGCTCGACCTGTGGGAAACGCGCGTCGACCATCACATGGCGGCGATGGAGAAGCGCGAGCGCTTTCTCGAGCGCAAGGAACGCATGCTCGCGGATTTCAGCGGCGAGCGGCGCGAGCGCTTCAAGTCGCTGCTGGCCGACGCCGAGTTCGCGTTCTACGCGCTGGAGCCCGAGAAGGGGCTCCGCTCGCTCGAGGACGCCTGGAAGCTCGACAAGGCCAACGCGGAGCTGGCGTTCTTCCTGGGTGAAACGTACTTCAACGAGGGCGAGACGGAACGGGCGAGCGTGCTGCTGAATGGCGTGCTCGTGAAGGCGCCGCGGCATTTCGAGGCGCTGGTCTACGCCGGTGTTCTGGAGAACGAGGCGGGGAACACCGAGAAGGGGCTCGAGCACCTGCGGCGCGCCGTGTCGGTGAAGCCCGACGCATTCTTGCCGCACTTCGCGATGGGCGCGCTCCTCGCGCTCAAGGGGCAGCTCGCCAAGGCCGAGGTCTTCCTGCGCCGCGCGGTGGAGATCGAGGAGAACTCCCAGGCGCTGTCGCTGCTCGGCACCATCGCCTACGAACGCGGGCGCCTGTCGGAGGCCATCGAGGCGTTCCAGAAGGCCGTGCGTCTCGATCCGGATGACGAGGACGCTCTCTATCAGCTCGGGCTCTGCTATCTCGATCGCGGCTGGACGCAGAAGGCCGCCGAACGCTTTCAGTCTGCGCTCGAGCTGAACCCGAACCGGATCGAGTACCAGGAAGCCTCCAAGCTGCTCGCGCCCGGCAGCGGCCGCATGCTGCCGAAGGTGACGGGTGAGGCAGCGGAGCTGTCGCGCCGCGCCGAGGCCGCGGCGGCGCGCGATCCGCACAAGGGGCTCGCGCTCTACCGCAAGGCTCTGAAGCTCGACCCCGAGAATCCGACGCTGATGATCGCGTATGCGCTCCTCTGCTCGTCGGTGGGGCGGACGTCGGAAGCGGTCGCCACGACCCGCCGCGTCCTGGCGCGCGAGCCGGGCGAGATGGTGGCGGCGGCGGCTTATGCCACGCTCCTCGAAGCGCTCAAGGCGGAGGGAAAGTTTCGCGAAGGGAACCGAATCGCCGAGGAGATGCTCGGCGTGGTGCGCTCGAACTACGCCAAGTCGATCGCCTACTTCCAGCGCGCCACGGCGCTCGCGGAGATGGGCGAGGATCTCGACGGAGCTCTGGCCGCCGCGGATCTCTCCTTGAAGCTCTCCCCCAAGGAGATGCGGCAGTTCCCGCTCGCGGCCAAAGGCTGGGTGCACTACAAGCGGCAAGAGTACGAACGCGCCATCGAGTGCTTGCGCCGCGCGACGGATCTCGGGGCCACGCCGACCGGGCTGACGCATCTGGGCCTCGCGTACCTGGCGGTCGGAGATGCGCGTGCGGCACGACTCGCCTTCGGGCGCGCCAAGCGGGGTCGCGGGGCGCGGGCGCCGCAGTCGCGCGGCGGGCTCGAGTCGAAGATGCTCGAGCAGATCCGCCGGAACCTACAGCTCAGCGAGAAGCTGTCGAACCGGAAGAAGCCGCGACTGCGCTGAGCCAGGCTCCCGGTGCGATAAGTCAGACTCTCAGCTACCGATGAACCCGATCGGGCGGCTCGCGTCATAGCTCTCCGGCTGGTCGCGATTCACGTACAGGGTCTCGGTCGAGGTCGGGTAGAGCTGGATGTCCCAATCGCCCTTCTCGTTCCGGAGATCGGAAGCGAAGAGCTTCCGCTTCGCGCGCGGGGTGAAGACCTCCCAGAAGATCATCCCGAAGTCGACGATCGGCTTGCGCAGATACCACGCGGGCACCCGGACGCCGATCTCGATGGCGACCTCGCCGACGGTCGTGAGCTGGAATCCGTGCTGCTGAAGCCGTGAGCGGAACAGCTCGAACGCGTCGTCGTCCAGCTCGTGCCGTCCTCTGCGCACGCCCCGCCCCAGAATCAGGTCGTCGATGGCGGAGACCTCAGCGGCCAGCACGGGAGACAGTTTACGCTTCGTGCCCGGCTTCGAAACGGTTCAAGATGGGCGGCTCCGAATCGACTCAGAGGTATTGATGAAATCTGGGAGACGAGAAACGTGCTGACGCGGGGAACGAAGCTCGGGCTTCGCCTGGCCGGCGGGGCCGCAGGGGTCGCCCTCGTGGCAGCCCTGCTCGTCATCCCGGGCATCGTCGAGCGACGGGTGCGTGCGCGGCTCCAACGCGAGGCCGACAAGCGGGACCTCGTGATTCGTATCGGGGACGTTCGCTTCTCCTACATCGGCCCTTTGCAGCTGAAGCGGCTCGAGCTCGAGAGGGCCGGACGCTTCAAGCTCACGGCCGCGAGCGTCGGCATCGGCTGGCGCTTCGCCCGCGAGCGTCTCGAACGTTTGCGCAGCGTTGCTCTGGATGGGGTGCGCATCGAGCTGCCGGGCGACACCACGCTCACCATCGAGGATTCCACGTGGGACGTGGATCGGCTCTTGTGGGATCGCATCGCCCTCTCGAGGCGCGGGGAGCGTGACCGCCTGACCGCCGAGGTCCCCATCCAGCTCCACGGTGCGCGTCGCGTCGACGCGGAGTTCAGCGACCTCGATGTCGGCCGGCTCGTCACGGTTCGCCGGGGTGCCGCCGTTCCTTTCCGCGGCGGCCGATGGACGGGACGCGCCACGATCCGGCGGCTTCGCGACGACGCCATCGATCTCGATTTTTTCGGCCTGGGCCGGGGGATCCAGGTGGCCGCCATGAGCGATCCAGCAGCGGGCCTGGCGCCCGGTCCGGACGCGGGCTTCGGATCCCGGACCAATGTCGAGGTCTCCACGCAGGCGCGGTTCGATCCCGCTCAGAGGCGCCTCTCGATTTCCTGCGGGCGCCTGATCGCCAGCGGCGTCGAGATCGCGGCCGCGGGCACCCTCGAGACGGGCGAAAATGACGTGGCGTTCGACTTTCACCTGGACGTGCCTCGCGTCGAGCTGGCCTCCGTTCTGGCCACCTCGGGCGTCGACCTTCCCGCGGGGGCGACGCTTCCGGGGGGAGACCTGGGTTCGGTCGCCCTGACGGCCGATGCCGCGGGCCATTTTCTCGACCCCGATTCGATCGCAGTCTCGCAGCACCTCACCTTCCGGCCCCCGGCTGGCGGCGTGCACGCGTTCGATTTCCTCAAATCCTCTCTCACGTTCGCGCTCCCGCGTCCTGAAGGCGACCGGAAGATCGTGCTGGTGAACGGCGCACCCGACTACGTGCCGCTCGAAAACGTGCCGCCACTCTTCGTCCGCGCGCTCACGATCTCCGAGGACGCGGGTTTCTGGGGACACTCCGGCATCGACCTGGGAGAGCTGCCGGTGGCCTGGGCCACGAACTGGGTGCGGGGCGACAAGTCGCGCGGCGCCTCGACGCTCTCCCAGCAGCTCGTGAAGAACCTCTTCCTGTCGCGTCGCAAGAGCTACGACCGCAAGGTCCAGGAGCTCGCGCTCACGCTGCTGCTCGAATCGTCGCTGGGGAAGCGGCGCATCCTCGAGATCTACCTGAACGTCATCGAGTGGGGGCCCGGCGTGTACGGCCTGCGTCCGGCGGCACGGCGTTATTTCGGCAAGGAACCGGCCGCGCTCACGCCGAAGGAGATGGTCTTCCTCGTGTCGTTGATCCCGAGCCCGATCCGTTACCAGACCTCTTTCGCGAAGGGGGCCGTCACGCGCAATTTCAATGTGCTCCTCACGAACCTGCTCGCAAAGCTGAGGTCGGTGGACGCGCTGACCGAGGAGGAATACGAGGCGGCTCGCGCCGAAGAGCTGGTCTTCCGGCGCAGCGACGCGCCCCTCGGGCCCGTCAGCGAACCGGCAACGCGGTCATAGCGGCGCGGATGCGCGGGAGCGCGGCGGCGATGTCGTCCAGCGACACCGCGCCGACCGAGAGCCGGAACCACCCCGTGTCCTCCTTCAGGCCGAACGCCTGGAAGGGGACCGCCCCGAGCCCGGCCTCGTCGAGCAGCAGCCGCCGGATCTGCTCGTTGCGGGTGATCGGCTCTCCCCGGTAGGTGCGTCCGAAGAGGTCGAAGCGGGCCGAGAGATAGATCGCGCCCTGCGGAGCGATGGTCGAAACCGGCAGCCCGTCGGCCTTCATCGCCAGGAGTCCGTCGTTGAGCAGCGTGAGCCGCGCGGTGAGCTGGGACATCATCGGAGCTCGGAACGCTGCGATGACGTCAGGGGCATCGAGCAGCCTGGCGACGGCCACCTGCTCGGCCTTGGGCGCCCAGGCTCCCACGTGGCCGAGCATGTCGGCCATCCGCTTGCGGATCGGGGGAGCCATGACGCCCCAGCCCACGCGCATGCCGGTGGCACAGAACGATTTCGAGATCGCGTCCAGGAGCAGGACGTGAGGAGCGGACTCCGGCACCAGCTCGACCGGGGTGACGTGCCGCGCGCCGCCGAACGTGAGCGTCCAGTACACCTGGTCGTAGATGAAGTAGAGCGGGCGCAGCCCGTTCCGCTGCCGGCGGTGGTTCTCCTCGACGACGAGCGTCGTGATCCGCCGGAGCTCGGCGGGGTCGATGACCGTGCCCGTGGGGTTCAGCGGGGAGTTGATGAGGAGGACGCGGGCGGTGCCGAGATGAGGCGCGAGCTGATCGACGGTGGGGAAGAAGTTGGTGTCGGCCGACACCGCGATCTCCACAGGCTGCGCGCCTGAGAGATAAGCGTAGTGGTTGTTGTTCCAGGAGGGCACCGGATACACCACGGTGTCGCCGGGATCGATGAGCGTCTTGTACGCCCCGTAGAGCAGCGGGCGCGCGCCCCCCGCCACGATCACCGATTCGACGGGATAGGTGAGCCCCAGCTCCCGCGCGTAGTAGCGCACCACGGCCTCGCGGAGCACCATCACCCCGTCTGCCGGCGGGTAATTCGTGTGCCCCTGGGCCAGGGCGTCCCGCGTGAACTGGAGCAGCGCCTCGGGGATCGGGAAGCACTTCGGGTCGAAGTCGCCCACGGTGAGGTTGCACACGGCCGCGCCCTTGGCCACGAGCGTGCGGATCTCGCTCGCGATCTTCAGGATCTCGGAGCCCACGACCCCGCGGGCCAGCGTCGAGAGGGCGGCATCGGCAACAGCCGGTTCCTGGAAAAGCGCTGCGGTCTCCATCTAGTGTGCCGTCCTCGAAATAACGGCCATGTCGCGCCGGGGTCTTGCGGTCGATATCAAGGCGCGCCGGCCGAGGCTGGAGCTGGCTCTTCGCCGAGCGCCGGCGCAACGCCGAGATCGGCCGCAACCCCCCGGCGCCCGTCGGGTTCGGGCGGAGCGAGGCCATCTGCTTTGTTGCCGCTCCTCTGCGGAGAGCCGACTCCAGCATTCGTCGCTGCGCCGCGCATCTGGCTCCGCGGCGCTCCGAACGACATGGGCGTTATT
>JBDSFL010000177.1:0-6552 GCA_039919545.1 Thermoanaerobaculia bacterium
CTGGCCGCCCGACAGCGTGATGCCCCGTTCGCCGACGATGGTGTCGAGCCCCTTGGCGAAGGTGGCGAGGTCGGGGCCGAGACCGGCCGCGTGGGCCGCCTGCTCGATGAGCGTGCGCGAGATGGCAGGGTTGCCGAAGGCGATGTTGGCCGCGAGAGTGTCGGAGAAGAGGAAAGTCTCCTGCGGGACGGCCACCACGTTGCGGCGCAGGACGGGCAGCGGGATCGTGCGGAGGTCGCGCCCGCCGATGAGGATCGCTCCGGCTGGCGGCTCGTCGATGCGCAGGAGCAGGTTCAGGAGCGTGGATTTGCCGGCCCCCGTTCGGCCCACGATGGCCAGCGTCTCGCCGGCCCGCACCTCGAAGTGGACGCCGTCCAGGATGGCGCGCCCGCCGGGCTCCTTGCCGTAGCCGAAATGGAGATCGCGGAACGCGAGGTCGCCCCGCAAGATCTCGCCGGTGTCGGCCTCGTCGGCCATCGGAGGCGCTTCCCACAGCTCGAGCATCCGCTTCCACGACGCCGTGCCTCGCTGCCACAGGTTCACCACCCAGCCCAGCGCGATGGCGGGCCAGATCAGCTCGATCATGTAGAGGTTGAACTCCACGAAGCGCGGCACCGAGAGCTTTCCCTCGAGGATGAAGCGTCCGCCGACGTACAGCACGAACGCGAACCCCGACCCCACGAGCAGCTGCAGCATCGGGAAGTAGAGCGCGTTCAAGCGGGCCAGGCCGAGGTTCCGTTTCTTGAACTCGCGGTTCCGCTCGGCGAAGCGCTCTTCCTCGACGGTTTCCTTGGCGAAGGCGCGCACGAGACGGACGCCGGAGAAGTTCTCCTGCGCCGAGTTCGAGATCTCGCTGAAGAACTCCTGGATGCCGGTGAAGCGGCGGTGAGTGGCCTGCCCCACGTACTTGGTGGCGAGCGCCACGAGAGGAAAGAGCGCGAGGGAGACGAGGGTGAGCACCGTCGAGACGCGAAACATCAGCGTCAGCGCGATGGTGCCCACGATGATCGTGTTGGCGGCCTGCATGATGCCCGGGCCGATCAGCATCCTCACGGCCGAGAGGTCGTTCACGGCGCGGCTCATGAGGTCGCCCACGCGCTGGTTGCGGTACCAGACGGGGGGCAGACGCAGCAGGTGAGCGAAGAGGTCGCGGCGCATCTCGTACTCGATGTCGCGCGAGGCTCCGATGATGATGCGGCGCGTGAGGAAGAGGAACCCGGCGTCGCCGAGGGCGAGCAGCACGATGAGCCCCGAGGCCTGAGCGAGCCGCTGGACCGTGACGCCGTGCTCGAGCGCCTCGAGCGCACGACGCACGATCACGGGCATCGCCAGGAAGAGCAGAGCCGAACCCGCCATGGTGCCGAAGCCCGCGGCGTACGCGCCCGGGCGCGACGTGAAATACCGGAGGAAGCGGGGGAGGTCTTTCATCCGTTCGATCGGGCGAGCCGGCTGTCCGTACGAACGGCCCCCCCGATCCGGATTCTAGCGACCTCGGCCGCGATCGCCGTGTCACGGCCCCGCCGGCCCCTCCCCCGCATAATGCCCTCGTCATGACACAGCTCTTCCGCGATCACGTCGTTCTCCTCACCGGCGCCTCGTCCGGGATCGGCGCCGCCGTCGCGCGGGAGCTCATCCGCCAGGGCGCGCGCGTGGCGCTCGCCGCGCGCCGCACCGAGCTGCTCGACTCCCTCGTGAAGGAGCTGGGCGCCGACCGCGCCCTCGCCGTCACTTGCGACGTGACGAAGGACGGCGATCCGGAAGCGGCGGTCGCGCGCGTCGTGGCCGCTTGGGGCCGCTTGGATGCGGTCATCGCCAATGCCGGCTTCGCGGTGGCGGGCCGCTTCGAACGGCTCACGGTGGAAGACCACCGCCGTCAGATGGAGACGAACCTTTTCGGCGTGATCCGCACGTTGCGGGCCTCCATTGCCGAGCTGCGCAAGACCAAGGGACGGATCGGAATCGTCGGCAGCGTGAACGGCTACATCGGCACTCCCGCGACCTCGTCCTATGTCATGAGCAAGTTCGCGGTCAGGGGCCTCGCCCAGGCGCTCTCTTACGAGCTGGCGGGCGACGGCATCTCCGTCACGCACATCGCCCCCGGTTTCGTGGAGAGCGAGATCCGCTTCAAGGACAACCAGGGGGTCCACGACCCCGCCACGAAGGATCCGGTTCCCTCCTGGCTCGTGGCGTCTGCCGCGTCGGCGGCCCGCGAGATCGTCTCGGCGCTCTACCGCCGCAAGCACGAGCAGGTCGTCACGTTCCACGGCAAGGTATTCGTTTTCCTCGAGCGGCACGCTCCCTGGTTCGTGCGGCTTCTGGCCGGGCAGGTGGATGGCGAGAAGCGCAAGGCGGGGGAGACGACGGTGGCGCCGGGCTGAAAAACGCCGCTCCCGATCAGCGCCTCAGCGGGCGGGCAAATTGATCGCCCAGAGGTTTCCGGTCGTCTGTCCGAACTCGTAGACGACCGAATCGCCGCGAGGGGACCAGCAGGGGTAGCGGACGTAGCTCGTGAGCGAATCGTTCGTGGTCAGCTTCGTCTGATGCCGGCTCGAGCGCGAGACCCAGTAGACGTTCCACAGGTTTTGTCTCGTGCCGGCGAAGGCGATCTTGTCGCCGTCGGGTGACCAGCTGAAGGGCCAGGTGAGACCGTGATCGGACGTCAGCTGCACGGGCGTTCCTCCGCCGCTCTCGAGCAGCGCGATATGCATGTCATCGCCCCGCTTCACCTGCATGGCCAGAAGCTTGCCGTCGGGCGACCACGCGGGGAAGCCCAGCAGCTCGCGATCGAAGGTCAGCTGCTTCGGCGACGGCGATTGCAGATCCATCGTCCAGGCGTTGATCGTGATGCCGTTCGTCTTGGAGTTGAAAGCGATGCGCGTGCCGTCGGGTGAGAGACGCGGGTTGCCGATGTCCATCGGCGGGAGGCCGAGGGGTGTCTCGATCCGGGACGGGAGAGCCAGCGTCCAGAGCGCGAACTTCTTCGTCCGGTTCGACACGATGAGGAGCTTCGTACCGCCCGGAAACCAATCCTGCACGTAGTCGATCGCCGGGTTGGTGGTGAGAGCGACCGCGTTCTTGCCGTCGGCATCCATCATCCACACGTCGGGGTTGGTTCCCGGCTCGGACCTTCCGAACGCGATCTTGCTGGCGTCGGGCGAGAAGATGGGCCACGTGTTGCGGCTCGATCCCTGCGTGAGAGCGCGCGGAGGGCCGGAGGGCTCGCCCGTGGGGGAGAGGGGGAGCGAGAAGAGGTTCCCCGAGGTGGACAGCGCGCTCCAGATCAGGCGCTTGCCATCGGGCGACAGCGCCGGGCTCCGCGCCACCGTGAACCCCTGCGAGGTGAAGGCGACCGGCGGCCCGATTGGTCGGCCCGTGCCGCGCTCGAGCGGGAGGCGCCAGATGCCGTAGCGAAAGTCGCCGAAGGCCCCGCCGAAGTAGATCGACTCTCCATCAGGCGAGACGGCGGGATCGTAGATGCGCCATTCGGTGAGCAGCTTCGTGGGGGAGGTGCCGTCCGCGCGGATCGACCAGAGCTCGGACGCGGAGAGCTTCGGCTCGCTGGAAACGAAGTAGATCCGGCGGCCGTCCGGCGACCAGACCGGATGCCCGTGCCCCCCCTGCGGGGTTCCCTCGACGGTCACGTTGCGCGCGGGACCTCCCTTGGACGGCACGATCCAGATGGTCGAGGGCGGGCCCGCGCAGGCGCTGATGGCGGCGAAGTCGACGAGGTTCTGCGACTGGAACGTCACCCACTCGCCATCGGGAGAGAACGTCGGGCGGGAGCCGAAATCGGCGAGTGATTTCGGCGCGCCTCCCGCGCTCGGAACGATCCAGATGCCCCCGCGCTGCTTGGCGTGATACGCGATGCGCTTTCCGTCCGGAGCCCAGCGAGGCTGGAAGTTCTGGTGCCCGTCGCTCGTGAGCTGCAGCTCCGGCGTGGAGCCCGAGAGCGTGCGGATGTAGAGCTCGAATTTTCCGCTCCGGTTGGATGAATAGACGAGGCGCGTTCCATCGGGAGAGAAGTCGGGGTAGAGGTCGACGCCTTCGTCCGTGGTGATCTGGACCGGGTGATCCGCTCGCGGGCCCGGGGCGTCAGGGGCGCGCTTCCGACAGGAGACGAGGCCAAGCACGGTCAGCAGCAGGGCGGCTCGCAGAGCCACTTCGCGAATTCCTCTGAGCCGGGGGCGAGCGCGGAGCCCGTTCATCTGACGACTGGTTCGCGGCATTGTATGCCCGTGCGGCCGGTTGCTTTCGTCCCGAACGGGTCGGATACTTCCCGGCGAATCACAAAAGGAGGCCCTCGTGCAGTACGTCGATCCGGCCATGCCCCGCAGAATCGAAGGTTGGCAGAGCCCCATCCTCGGGCAGCCGATGCCCGTCGTCACCTACGGCGACCGCGGCCGTCCCCTCCTGCTCTTCCCCACGGCCGCGGCCGACTACCTCGAGAACGAGCGCTTCTTTCTGATCAAGTCGGTGGAGCCCTTCATCATGGCCGGCCGGGTTCGCGTCTTCTCGATCGACAGCATCAACCGGCAGGCCTGGATGGATGACCAGCTCCCCGTGGGCGAGCAGGGACGCCGGCAGAACCTCTACGCCCAGTACATCGAGCGCGAGGTGGTGCCCTACATCCGGGCGTCTGTGGGGGCCGACGTACGGATCGGCACCACGGGAGCGAGCTTCGGCGCCTTCCACGCGGCCAACACGATGTTCCGCCGACCCGATCTCTTCGACACCCTGATCGCCATGAGCGGGTTCTACGATCTGGAGTCCGACTATCTCAAGGGCTACAGCGACGACAACGTTTTCTACAACAATCCTGCCTGGTACGTCCCGGGAATGAACGGCTACAACCTCGACATGCTGCGGCATCACTCGAGCATCAACATCCTCACCGGGCAAGGTGCTTACGAGGCCCCCGACGCTTCGCGCCAGCTGGCGCGGATCCTGGGCGAGAAGGGCATCCCGCACAACCTCGAGATCTGGGGCCACGACGTGAACCACGACTGGCCGTGGTGGCGGAAGATGCTGCCTTACATGCTGGAGAAGCTGGGCTGGTAGGAATGGATGAGCATTTCACGCCAGCGGATGGGCTGGATGTCTGGACCTATGCCCGCCGAGGCGAAATAGGGCCCGCGCATCATCTGATTCGCTACGAATGGCTGCGCCGGGTTCTCGCTGACGGGCCTGCCCTCGACTCGATCCTGGACGCGGGGTGCGGCGCGGGCTATGGAACGTATCTCATCGCGAAGGCGTTCCCGAACACGGCCGTGCTCGGCGTCGATTACGACGAGGACGGGGTGAACGATTCACGGACGCGATACCAGCTCCCGAACCTCTCGTACGCGCTCGGAGACCTCACGGGCTGGGAGGCCACGATCGGCACCGGTACGCACGACGCCATCGTCAGCTTCGACAGCATCGAGCACGTGAAGCACCGCGACCTCGTGATGGAGAGCTTCGTTCGTCGTCTGCGTTCGGGCGGCGCCTTGTTCTTGTCCACCCCGTGCGGTGCGCCCGAAAACAATCTCGAGCCCGAGTGGGCGGCGCATCAGATCGAGTTCTCGTCTGCCAGCTTCTTCGATCTCGTGAGCCGATACTTCGCGGGCGTGATCCGTCCCGAAGACGAGGCCTTTCCGCACCGCGAGGCGTTCGAGGAATTGAAGGCGGCCGGCGTGGATTATCTGCTGGCCTGTAATCCCTTGATCTGCCGGGAGCCGATCCGGATCCCGAACCCTTACCGCGCCAGCTGAACGTTCACACGCGCGCGCGTGGTCGATCCTGAGACATCCGCTGACTCGTTCTCGGAAGCGCTCCCGCGTTCTCGCCTCCCGCGCATCGGCCAGCGCGCCACCGCGCAGGCGATTCCGAGCAGGATGCCGACGTAGCCGTCGATGGCGTAGTGCCAGCCCGTCACCAGTGATCCGAGGAACGTGATCACGGTGAGCACGCAGAACGCGAACGCGAGGCGACGCGAGCGGCGGCGGGCCCAGCACGCCAGGAACGCCAGCGCCCCCACGTGCAGGCTCGGCATCGCGGCGGTGCCCCATCCCGGAACGAACTCGGGTCCCGGCGTCCGCCCCGACTTCTTCAGGATGCTGTACTGGTGTCCCAGGATTCCCTGCGTGCGCAGCTGATTCGGAAGCGAGGCCCGCGCGCCCATGTAGTCACCCTCGAACACGAAGCACGGGCCGCGCGCGGGGACGGCGAGGTAGATCCACGCGCTCAGCACCCACAGGAGCCCGAACCGGGTCGAGAAGCGCGCCCGCTCCGGGGTTGCGAGCGTGGAGACGAACCAGCCGAAGCTCGCCACCGCGACCGGCAGGAAGAGCGCGTACGAGAAATCCACGAACTGCCACCAGCCCGGAAAGGGGAGGAACGCGAGGATGAAGCGGTTGGGATTCACCCCGAGATGCAGCAGCGTGTCGAGCCGGTCCAGCGGGATGTCGTACGTCACCGGGTTCAGGATGGGCAGGAACGTCTTGAGCCAGCTGTACGACCACGTCACGCCGAGCCAGAACAGGAGCACGCGAAAGACCTCGCCGACGCGCTCCG
>JBDSFL010000165.1:0-6058 GCA_039919545.1 Thermoanaerobaculia bacterium
GATCTCACCCGTCATCGCCACGTCGCGCCGCACGGAGCGGCCCGAGAAGGCCGAGATCATGGCGGTGGCCATCGTGACCCCCGCCGACGGGCCGTCTTTCGGGATCGCGCCCTCGGGCACGTGCACGTGGATGTCGTGCGTCTCGAAGTAGTCCTCGTGGAGCCCGAACTCGTGCGCCCGCGACCGCGCGTACGTGAGCGCGGCGTGCGCCGATTCCTTCATCACGTCGCCCAGCTGCCCCGTGAGCTGGAGGCGCCCCTTGCCGCGCACGGCGCGCGCCTCGACGATGAGGACGTCGCCGCCCACGGCGGTCCAGGCCAGCCCCGTGGCCGCGCCCACCTGATCCGTCTCGAGCGCCTCGTCCTTGAGGAACTTCGTGATCCCGAGGAACTCCTTCACGAGCTTTGGCGTGACTTTCACCGCGCGCTTCTTGCCCGAGGCGAAACGAACCGCCACCTTGCGGCAGCAAGCGCCGATCTCGCGCTCGAGGCTTCGCAGGCCGGCCTCGCGCGTGTAGCCCTCGATGAGGGTGCGCAGCGCATCGTCGCTGAACTCGATGCTGCCTTCCGGCAGGCCGTTCTCGCTGCGCTGCTTGGGGATCAGGTGCGTGCGCGCGATGGCGACCTTCTCCTCGAGCGTGTAGCCCGAGAGCTGGATCACTTCCATGCGGTCCAGGAACGCGGGCTGGATCGTGTCGAGCACGTTCGCGGTCGTGATGAAGAGCACCCGCGACAGGTCAGTGTTCACGCCCAGGTAGTGGTCGCGAAACGTCTTGTTCTGCTCGGGGTCGAGCACCTCGAGGAGCGCGGACGACGGGTCGCCTCGGAAGTCGGCGCCGATCTTGTCGACCTCGTCGAGGATGAAGACGGGGTTCGAGGTGCCCGCCTGCGAGAGGCCCTGGATGATTCGCCCCGGCATCGCGCCCACGTAGGTGCGCCGGTGTCCGCGGATCTCGGCCTCGTCCCGCACGCCGCCCAGAGACAGGCGCACGAACTTGCGATCGAGCGCGCGGGCGATGGAGCGGCCCAGCGAGGTCTTTCCCACGCCCGGAGGGCCGACGAAGCAGAGGATCGGCCCCTTCGATTCCGGCGCCAGCTTGCGCACGGCGAGGAATTCCAGGATGCGCTGCTTGATCTTCTCGAGGTCGAAGTGGTCCTCGTCGAGAATTTTCCGCGCGCGCACGAGATCGAGCCGATCTTCGGACACGGTGCCCCAGGGCAGCCCGGTCATCCAGTCCAGATACGTGCGCAGCATCGCGTTCTCGGCGGAATCGGGGTTGCCGCGCTCGAGCCGCTTCACCTGCTTCTCGATCTCCTGCGCGGCCTCCTCGGGGATCTGCTTCTCCTCGATCTTCTTGCGGAACGCGGCGATCTCCTCGGACATGTCCTCGGTCTCGCCCAGCTCCATCTGGATGGCCTTGAGCTGCTGGCGCAGGAAGTACTCGCGCTGGCTCTTGTCGATCTCGCCCTTCGCCGCGCCCGAGATCTCCTGCTGCACGGTGAGGACGCGCACCTCCCGCGTGAGGATCTCGAGGACGAGCGTGAGGCGGTCGCGCGCCGAGACGGTCTCGAGAATGCGCTGCGACTCGTCGATCTTCAGCTCGAGGTTCGACGCGGCGAGGTCGGCCAGGCGCGCGGGATCCTCGAGCCCCGCGGCCACGAGCATGACCTCGGGCGAGATCGACTTGCCGAGAGCGACCGTCTTCTCGAGGGCTTCCTTCACGCTGCGCACCAGCGCCTCGACCTCGTCGGTGGCGGGGCTCGTGGCCTCTGGCTCCACGATGCGGGTCACCTTCGCTCTCAGCGAGGGGGATTCCTTGAGGAAGGATTCGACCCGCACGCGCGCGAGCCCCTGGACCAGGAGGCGGATACGCCCGTCGGGGAGCTTGAGCATGCGCATGACGGCGGCGGCGGTGCCCACATCGTAGAGGTCGGCGGGAGAGGGCTCTTCGATGGAGGCGTCCCGCTGAGCCACGAGGAGAAGAATTCGCTGCTCCGAGAGCGCGCTGTCCACGGCCGCGATCGACTTCTCGCGCGAGACCGAGAGCGGCACGATGACGTAAGGGAAGAGCACCACGTCCTTCAAAGGCAGGACGGGGAGGATGTCGGGAATCGCGACGGGCTCGATGCCTGCGTTCGGAGTTTCGTTGCCGCTCATACCTGGTTTTTCTCCCGCCATGTCAGGACGAGGAATCCGGCTTCTGCCGGATGGGAATGGAACGTTGATTCGACGTGCTACGGCGGGGAATCTCCATCGTGAGGAGGCCGTCCGAATACGACGCGCGGGCGCGCTCGGGATCGGGATCGTCCGGCAGCTCGACCGAGCGCTCGAAAGGCCCCGAGGCGCGCTCCACCCGCAGGAAAGTGCCCCCTTCGCCTTCGGTCGATCTCCGCTCGCCGCGGAGCGTGACCAGGCGCCCCTTGACCTCGACCGCCAGCTTCTCGGCCACTGCGCCGGGCACCTCGAAGACGAGGCGCCATTGCGCGCCGTCATCCACGACGTCCACGGCCGGTCCGTGCATCGAAGGCATGTCGGCGCGCGGCCGCGATTCCTTCATGCCGAGCACGAAGGTCACCGGCGGCCGGGTGCGGCGGGGAGGGGTCATGGGATCCTCACTTCCTGCCCGTGGATGCCGGCACGCGGCCCAGCAGCGTCTTGAGCTCGTCCACGAAGTCTCCGAGGTCCTCGAAGCGGCGGTACACGGAAGCAAATCGCACGTAAGCGACCTGGTCGAGATCCTTCAGCTTCTCCATCACGCGAGCGCCGATCTCGACGGTCGTCATCTCGCGGGGCTCATGGGCATGGAGGGCAGACTCGATCTCCTCGCAGATGCCCTCCAGCGCCTTCGTCTCCACCGGACGCTTCTCGCAGGCGCGGATCAATCCGCGCAGCAGCTTGTTCCGGTCGAAGGGCTCGCGGCGGGCATCTTTCTTGACGACGAGGACCGGAATCTCTTCCACGGTCTCGTACGAGGTGAAGCGGCGCGTGCACGCGTTGCACTCCCGCCGGCGCCGGATCACGGCGCCTTCCCGGCTCTCGCGCGAGTCGACGACCCGGTCGTCCCCCGCTCCGCAGTAAGGGCACCTCACGCCGAGAGACTACTGGGAAGCCGGTTCCGATTCCACCGCGAGGCTTCGCATACTCAGCCCGCCGAGAACCAGGAACAGCAAACCGAGCAGCGTGACCGGCACGAAGGAGATGGCGTGCGCGACCAGCGCGAACGCCTTGGCGCTGGTTTCCCCGACCCCGTAGAAGCCTGTGAGCGCGTACGCCACCGCCGCGTGGTAGCCCCCGACCCCACCCGGCGTGGGGATGGCGAGACCCATCACCGCCCAGGTGAGCACGAAAAAAGAGACGGGGAAGGGGAACACCAGCCCGAAGGCGCGCAGCGTGGCGTAGAGCTGGAAAGCGAAGATGAGCCAGAGAAGAAGAGAAGAGAGGACCACGATGAGGATCTGGCCAGGCGAGCGCAGCGCGCCGAGGCCCTCCAGGAAGGAGGCGAGCATCCGACCCGCCCTTTCACGATGCCGCTCCGGCACGAGCCGCAAGAAGGGGCGGGCCGCCCGCTCGGCGGCTTCGGGTCGTGCCGCGAGGTAGGCGAACAGCGAGAGCCCCAGCAGGGTCGCGATGCCGAAGACGATCGCGGATTTCCGCAGCAGGACGAATCGGGCCAGCTCGTCGGGAGACATGTGCTCCGGCGCCCAGCCGCCCAGCGCGTAGACGACGAAGAGACAGAGGATCGCCACGAGGTCGATGAGCCGCTCGAGCCCGATCGAGGCCAGCAGGGGAGGGACGGGGAGGCGCGCCTTCCGCGCGAGCACGACGGGGCGCACGATCTCGCCGGCGCGGGCCGGAAGCAGCGTCGTCGCGGCGAAGCCGATGCAGGTGGCCGAGATGGCGTCCCACTGGCGGACGCGCCCGATCCGGCGAAAGAGGACCGTCCACCGCCACGCCCGGAGCGGGATGCCGAGCAGGGAGATTCCCACCGCCACGGCCAGCCAGCCCCGGTCGGCGCTGGCGATCGCGGCGCCCACCGCCTTCAGATCGACGTGGCGGAGGAAGAGAAAGAGAAGGAGAGCGGCGAGACCGAGGGACACGCCGATTCGGAGCGCCTTGGAGACGGTGGGTGACACGGCGCGGATGGTAGCGTAACAATCGGATGGTGACGGCGTGATGGAGGCCAGAGGACCCGACGAGACCCCGGCCTTTCACGACCCGGTCGTGCTGCGGCATCACACGGGCGTCTCCCACCCCGAGACTGGCGAGAGGGTGGCCCGCTGCGTGACCACCCTGCGTTCCGCCGGCGTGCGGATCGAATCGCCAGCGTCGCCGGCGCGAACGCTCGCCGCGATCCAGCGGGTTCACCCGGCGGAGTACGTCACGAGATTCGAACGCGCCGTTTCGCACGCGCCCGATCAGGCTGGCGGCCGGGCGTTCTCGCTCTTCGATTCACCCGACAATCCGATCTCCGCGACCACGTTCGAGGCGGCGACGCGCGCGGTGGGCCTGACGCTCGCCGCCGTGGACGAGGTGCTGGCAGATCGCGCCCGGTCCGTTTTCGTGGCGGTGCGGCCCCCGGGTCATCATGCCCGCGCGGCTCGCGCGATGGGCTTCTGCTTCTTCAACACGATCGCCGTCGCCGCCCGTGACCTGCTCGAGAACGGGGCCATATCGCGCGTGCTGGTGGCCGACTTCGACGTGCACCACGGCAACGGCACGCAGGAGCTGTTCTGGGAAGACGAGCGCGTCGCCTATCTCTCCGTCCATCGGTATCCCTTCTATCCCGGTACGGGAGCCGCGGACGAGCTCGGTTCGGGACCGGGGCGCGGAACCACGCTGAACGTGCCGGTCGCGGAGGGAGCGGGAGACGACGTCTACGTGGCGGGCTTCGAGGCCGCGCTCGAAACGCTCACGGCGAAATTCCGGCCGGACTTCGTTCTCGTCTCGGCCGGATTCGATGCGCACGAGCGCGATCCGCTGGGCGGAATGCGCGTGTCGACCACCGGTTTCTCACGCCTGACGCGGGCGCTTGCGGAGGTGGCGCAGCGCCACGCGAAAGGGCGCATCGTGTCGCTGCTGGAGGGGGGCTACGACCCCGCTGCGCTCGGGGAGTCTGCCCTGGCCCATGTGCAGAGCTTGCAAGTCCCTCGTTGACAGACCTTTCTGCGCAACTTAGAATTTAGGTCAACTCGTCGCGTCTATAGAGTTATCGGGACCACGGAGGGACTCTGATGAATCTCAAGGTTCTGCTCCTCCCGGCGATTGTCGCGGGACTTGCCTTTTCAGGAGCTCGCGCGCATGCGCAGTGTCCGACGGAGGCATGCCCCTCGCAAACGCTCGGGACCGTAGATACCCCGGTGGAGAATTCCACCGTCTCCGGTTTTGTGCGGCTCACGGGATTCGCCATCGACGGCAATCTGGTCTCGAACGTCGACTTCTTCGTCGATGGTCAGGCCGAGTCCAACCGCGTCACACCGGCAGGCGGGGCGAATATCAACCTCCCACGTCCCGACGTGATCCAGGCGTTCCCGGCGTTCGCCGGCACGCCGGGAGCGTATCCGGGGTTCCAGGCGTCCTTCCGGGCCGCCAACTACTCCAACGGCACGCACACCGTCTTCACGCGCATCACCGACGTCACCGGGTGCTGCTACTTCCTGGCCCCCCGCGTCATCCGCATCGACAACACGCGCAACCAGGCGCCGTTCGGCGATCTGAACTACCCCGAGCCGGACTCGTCCGTTCACGCCAACGGAGTGCTCCAGGTCGCCGGCTGGGCGCTTGATGATCGCGCGGTCGACCACGTCGAAGTCCTGATCGACGGCCTGCAGGAACGTCAGGCCGTCACCGGCATCTATCGGGCCGACGTCGCCGCCTATTACCCCGATGCTCCCGGTGCCCTCGTCTCGGGCTTCATCTTGAACCTCGACTCCACCCGCCTCACCAACGGTGTTCACACCGTCACGGTGAAGGCCGTCGACAACCAAGGCCAGGTCGGTCTGCTCGGGAACCGGCGCGTCCAGGTCTTCAACAACGCTCCGAACCTCCCGCCCTTCGGAGA
>JBDSFL010000242.1:0-10218 GCA_039919545.1 Thermoanaerobaculia bacterium
CGGCTCAGATCCGGATCAGAACGAGACGCGTGCTCCGATGCGGAGCGAGCGGGGACGCTGGAACGCGATGTCCTTGCCGTAGTTCGGATTGGAACCGCATGCCGGGTTGGTGATGGAGACGTTCGTCGCGCAGGCCGTGGGGTTCTGCTGCGTGACGACGTTGGCGGGGTTGTCGCCGGCGAGCGTACCGCCGTTGTTGAAGAGCTCCTCGCGGCTCGTCACGCCCTGCCGGTTGAGGAGGTTGAACACGTCGATGATCGGCGTGATGGAGACGCCGCCGAAGCGGGCGCTGTACTCGAGGTGGAGGTCCATCTCGGCCGTGCTGGGGAGGTTGCCCGCGGAGCCGCGGGGAACGAGGTAGCCTTCCTGGGAGTAGCCGCCGCCGCAGGCGCCCGCTTCGAGCGCGCAGCCGCGGATCGAGTACGGACGACCGGACTCGTAGTGGAAGTTGGCTCCGGCGCTCAGGCCGAACGCGAACGAGTAGAAGCCCGAAACCTTGAACTGGCTCGTGCGGTCGTTGCGCAGGAGACCGAACGTGTTCGGGACGAGGCCCGGGTAGTCGAAGTCGGCATTGATGTTGGGGTCGGCCTGGCCGCCCTCGCGGGTCTGCGAGAGGTTGCCCGAGTAGTTGCCCTGGAGCTTCGAGTAGAGGTAGGAGGCCAGCATGTAGAAGTTGCTGGAGAAGCGGTGCGTGGCGGTGACTTCCAGGCCGCGGAAATAGCGGCGAGCCTGGGTCGAGGCGCACGGCTTCGGGGTGGAGGACGCGTCGCCGAGGACGGTGTAGCAGTTCGGGTCGAACGGATCCTTGATGGTGCCGAGCGCGTTGCCTTCGCCCACGTTCACGAGAGCGCAGGTGGCGGAGGAGCCGGGGGTGTAGAACTGAGAGATGTCGACGTTGGTCGCCACGTCGCAGCGGTCCTCGACCACGCGGCCGAGAGCCTTGTAGATGCCCTTCACGCCGATCGCCCAGTTCGGGGCGACCTCGTACTCGATGCCTCCGATGACCTCGTCCTGGTACATGCCCTTGAGGCCTTCCTGGGTGAGCTCGCCCCCCTGCACGACCGCGTAGCCGAAGATACCGGCGTCGACCGGGTCGGCCGCGTTCTGCGAGTTGTTGCGGACGAACATCGTGTATTCGTCACCGAGGGCGCGGGTCTGGATGTCCTGGGGGATGACTTCGTAGAAGCGGCCGTAGTTGGCGTAGAGCTTCGACTTGCCATTGTTCATGAAGTCCCAGATGACGCCCAGGCGCGGGGACCACTCGTTCTTGATGTCGATGATCGTGGCGCCGGTGAAATCCTTGAGCTTCTGGTTCTCGTAACGGATGCCGGCGTTGATCGTGAGGTTCTTGAGAACCTTGAACGAATCCTGGGCGAAGAAGCCGATGTTGTCGGTCTTCGGGTTGTTCGAAACGTTCGGGGCGATGCGGTAGCCGCTGCAGTTCGCGATCGAGAACGGCAGCGCGGGGTCGTTCTTCGCGATGCAGTTCTGGTCGATCGGGGTCACGGCGAAGTAACGATGCTGAACGTTGCGGACCACGGTGCCGGTCGCATTGAGCCGCAGCGTGAGACGGTCGCCGCCGCCGTACTGCTCGAGGAACTTCGAGTCGATCTTTTCCCAATCGAGGCCGAGCTTCACTTCGTTCGCGCCCGCGAAGACGGTGCCCGCGAGCTTGTAGATGTTGCGGGTGTACTTCTCGTTGAGAATGATGCCGGGGCCGGAGCCGGGGAGCGCTTCGGTGGAGAAGCCCGCCTGGCTCTGCTCACGGTAGAGCGAGTTGACGAAGGCGCTCGACTGGTCGCGCTTGTCGGTGTGCGAGCCGAACTGGGCCTGGACGAGGAGCCGCGTGCCGAAGATTCCGTCGTACTTCAGCGAGAAGTCGGCGCCGCCCTGATCCTGGGTTCCCAGAACCGCGGAGTCGGGGCCGATGGTGCCGAGGAGGCGTCCATCGAACGTGCCCGGGTCGCCGAAGGCCGACGCGGTGATCGTGTTGGCCTCACCGAGGCGGAACGTGAGCTTGCCGGAGTAGAGGTTGTTGCGGGTGAGGTCCGTGCCTCCCTGGGTCACTTTGGTCTTGGCCGCGTCGCGAATGGTGCGGATCGTGCGGACGTACTCCTGGTCCTGGTTGACCCGGTCGTACGCACCGAAGAACCAGAGACGGTCCTTCACGAAGTAGCCGCCGATGTCGGCGCCGACGTCGAGCCGCTTCGGGGTGAAGAACTGGGCCAGACCGACATCGGTCCGCTGCGCGGAGTGCGCGTCGTCGGCCGCGAGGCTGGCGTTGTCGTAGTAGCCGAACGCGTCCCCGTGGAACTCGTTGCCGCCCGACTTGGTGACGACGTTGATCGTGCCGCCGAGGACACGGCCGTACTCGGCTTCGTAGCCGCCGGTCTTGACTTCGACTTCCTGCACGAACTCGTTGTTCAGAGTCTTGCCCTGGTCGCCGACCTTGACGCCCGTGGTGTTGACGCCGTCGACGATGTACGAGTTCTCGAGGCCCGTGGCCCCGTAAACCGTGATGCCGCCCGAGACGTCCGTGCCCGTGCCGGCGACGGTCGTGGCGATCGAGGTGAAGTTACGGCCGAGCGGAAGCTTCTGGATCGTATCCAGCGAAGCGTTCGTGCCGATCGTGGTGCGCTGCGTGTCGACCGCGGGCGCCTCGCCGGTGACGATGACCTCTTCCTTCACCGACACGCCGAGCGTGACGGGGATGGAAGTCGTGCCGCCGAGCTTGACGACGACGCTGGACTTCTCGGCCTTGCTGAAGCCCGAGAGAGCAGCGGTGAGCGAGTAGTTGCCGGGGGAGAGGGCGGGGAACCGGAAGCGCCCGGCTCCATCCGTCACGACGACGCGCGTTCCGATCAGGCTGGCGGACTTGATCTCCACCGAGACACCCGGAAGCGGCGACCCGTTCTGATCCATGACGGAGCCATCGATGTCACCCGTGGTCTGGGCGAACGCGACATTCGAGAACCCGCCGGCGACGGCGAGGACGAGCGCAAGCAAGGCGCTCAACCAACGAAATTTCATAAAATTCCTCCTACCAAGAGAATTTCTGTTTGTTTGAAGATGAGGTGAGATTCGCTCCGAAAAGATCTTTCTTGTGAGCCGAGCCTCCTTTCGGAAATGAAATTTGCGTGAGGAAGATTCGAGGGTTCATCATTTTTTCTTCTGACTCGACTCTCTCTAGTTCGCTGAGATCTCTGGCTTCTCATTTCAGTCCCGTCAGTCCGGTCTCGAAGTGCAGCAGGGTTCGATTCTCGACGCCGCCCGCAGCCGGGGCCGGACCGCTCCTTGGTGAGCACCTAAACCCGCTAAGCAAACAGCCTGCCTCCACGATACGCGAGACTAAGTAACTGTTTTACAATCGTTTAGGTGACAAGAGCGGCTCCCGAAAGAAAGCGAATATACGGGCAACTGGACGAGATCCAAAACGTCGGAGTTTCGGCTGAACACGGAGACGATGACTTTTATCACTGTTTGTTCCCGAAAAGGAAATGCTTTGCGTTCCCTTCGCGGCCCAGCTCGTACGCTCCCGCCAGGGGCTTCGACGGGTCTCCCCAGTTCTTCACGTGGTCGCGATGGACGATCGCCAGCACCCGCTCCGGGCCATTCCAGAGGCGCTGGAAGTCGGGCTCGCCAGGAAAGAGCTCGGCGCGCCGCTCGGGGACCAGGTGCTCCCTCCCGAAGTCGAGCTCGCTCCAGCCGAGCGCGCTCACGGGAGTGAGTCGCCGCGTGTAGAACGGAATCACCTCGAGATAGTGGCCGCGCTGCACGAGCAAATCTCCACTCTTCAGCTCGCGCTGCACCGAGGTCACGAGAAACCAAGGGGTGATGGCGCGCGCCACGGCGGGAAAGGCCGCCACCGCGCCAGCGAGGAAGATCAGCCACGGAACCGTGATCGCCGCCGGGGTCTGTCCCAGGGAACCGAATCGCGCGCTGCGGAGCTGCAGCAGGACGCAGCCGAGCAGCAGACCGCCGAGCACCACGGGAACGAACGGGCGGATGCCGAACTGCGCGGCATAGCCCCCCGGAAAGGCATAGAGGGCTCCGGCAAGCAGCAGCGCTCCGAACAGGAAAGCGCTCACGGCGCGCTCCGCGCGGAACGTGACGCCCCGCTCGCGTGCCGTTTCCATGCCCAGGGCCAGCAGGAGCGCGATCGCGGGCCAGATGGGCTCGATGTAGGGAATCAGCTTCGAATGAGACGCGGAGAAGAAGAGGAAGACGAGCAAGGCCCAGATCCAGAGAAATGCTTCGGTAGGCCGCTTTCGCCAGGCCGCGAGCCGCCGGCCGGGCCAGGTCTCGGCCAGGCGCGGCAGGAAGGCCGTCCACGGCAGGAAGCCTCCGAGGATCACCGCCACGAAATAGAGCGACGAGCCTTCCCGCCGATGCTCCCGCTTGGCGAAGCGGTCGAAGTGCTCGTGGATGAAATAGAAGTTCAAGAAGTCCGGGTTGCGCCACGCGACCAGCACGTGCCACGGAACGACGAGCGCGAGGAAGAGCGTGAGAGGACCAGGAGAGAAGAGCCGCGGCACGATGCGCAATCGCCCCACCAGCAAGGCCCAGATCAGGATCGCGCCTCCCGGCAGCACGATGCCGATCAGCCCCTTCAGCATCACCGCCGCCGCGCACGAGATGTGCAAAAGGTAGAGCGCGCGTTTCGCCCGCTTGCGGTCTCCGCTCGCCTCGTGCTCCTGGAACGCCGCGAACGCGAAAGCCGCGGCCGCGAGGGCCAGCGACAGGGAGGGATCGATGATCGTGATGCGCGCCAGGGCGAAGACGAGCGTGGAAGTGGCGAGGATGAGGGAGGCGAGCAGCGCCACGCGCTCGCCATTGCGCCTCCGGGCGAAGAGATACGTGAGCAGCACGAGCCCCGCCGAGGCGAGCTTGGTGGGAACACGCGCCGCGAATTCATTCAGGCCGAGCAGCTTGAAAGAGGCCGCGACCGACCAGTAGAAGAGAGGAGGCTTCTCGAAATACAGAACGCCGTTCAGCCGCGGGGAGACCAGGTCGCCGGTGGCCAGCATCTCGCGCGGGATCTCGGCGTAGCGCCCCTCGTCCGGCTCGAAAAGCGGGATGCGCCCGGGCTCGACCACGAGCAGAAAGAGCGCCGCGAGCAGCAGGCCGCGGAGCCAGCGGATCGACAGAGGGGCCGCGGCGTCGTTCGGAATCGACTCGTTCCGTATGTTCACGACGGCTTCCACGTGAGCCCACCTTCCACCTGCCACCGCCGCTCGGGGCGGTAGAGGCCGACGTCCTGGGTGGGGGAATCGATGCGGAAGCGGCAGGCGCCGCGCCAGTAGTCGTACGGCGTGCCCCGCTTGGCGTGCACGGCGACGTCGAGCAGATAGGTCCCGGCGGCGAGGTCACACCGGGGCATGGTGATGCGGATCGTCGCGGGCGCGTCGAAAACCCCTTCGGAAAACCCATCCAGGTCGGAGTTCGTTCCGTGCACGCAGACATCCTCGATGGTGAAGAGGCCGATGCCGACGACCACGTCCTCGAGAGGGCGATTCGGTGTGGCTTTTATCTCGACCACGATCTCGTCTCCTGATCGGAACGCATACCGTTCCGCGTTGCTTGCGTCGAGGAGCCGGCAAGCCGTGATCACTGCGGAGCGGTCGCCCCAGCGCCGTGCGCGCGGAACCTCGACGGGCGGAGGCACCTCCGCGGAGGATTCCTCGCTCGGGGGCTGAGATGACGCCGGGGCGTGTTCGCCGGCGCTCTCGGAGCCGGCATCGGACGAGACCTCCGGGACTCGAGAAGCAACCGCCGTCTCGATTGCAGGAAGAGCTTCTACCGGCTCGCTGCGCAAGCGGTCCTGGTCGAGGGTGTGCTCGGCGGCGAGCCGAGCACCTTCCTTCCCGGAGACGTCGAGCCGGTACGCCGCGAGCATCTCGCGGGGATCGCCGAGCCCCTTCACCTTCCCTTCCTCGAGGTAGAGAACGCGGTCGCAGAGCTCCTCGACGAGCGCGAGCGAATGCGTGACGAAGAAGATCGTCTTCCCGCGCGCGGCGAACTCTCGGATCGTGTCGAGGCATCGGTGCGAGAAGGCTTCGTCGCCCACCGCCAGCACCTCGTCGATCACGAGGATGTCGGGATCCAGGTGCACCGCCACGGCGAAGCCCAGCCTCACGTACATGCCCGACGAATACGTCTTCACGGGCTGGTCGATGAAATCCGCGAGGCCCGAGAACGCGATGATCTGCGGGAGCTTCTCCTCGATCTGCCTTCGCGTGAGCCCGAGCATCACGCCGTTGATCACCACGTTCTCGCGCCCGGAGATCTCGGGATGAAAGCCTGCGCCCAGCTCGATGAGCGCGGACACTTTTCCGTTCACGTGCAGGCTTCCGGAGGTGGGCTTGAGGATCCCGGCCACGAGCTTGAGGAGCGTCGACTTGCCGCAGCCGTTCGCGCCGATGACGCCGAAGGTCTCGCCTCGCTCGACCCGGAACGAGACGTTCGAGAGGGCGGCCACGACCTCGGACGGGGTGAGCGAGCTGGCGAGGCCGCGCCCGAGGAACGCCGATTTCAGAGTGCCGAACGCGCGGGATTTGCCCCAGCGCCGGTAATGCTTCGAGATGTTCTCGACGGAGACGGCGGGCTGTTTCGGGGCCGCTGCGGCCGCTCTGACCTCTCTTCCCTTCACGGCGCGCTTCATACGGCCTCCGCGAAGGAATCCCTCAGCCGGTCGAAGAACGCAAAACCCACGACGAACGTCACGACGGCGATGAGCGTCATGAGCCCCCAGTGCGCGGGCGAGATCCAGCGGCCGAAGAACAGCGCGTCGTGCCAGCCGGCGAAAAGGGGCGCGACCGGATTCAGCTTCAGGATCCCGGTGATGCGTCCCGGCTTGAGGTCCTTGAGGGAATAGAGGATCGGTGTCGCGAAGAACCAGAGCGGAATCGCGGTCGTCAGAAGGTCGCGCACGTCGCGGAAATGCACTGTGAGCGCCGAGAGGAAGAAGCCCAGCCCGAGGAGGAAGAGTCCCTCGATCACGAGAAGGAGCGGCACCTGCAGGAGCGGCAGCCCGAAGGTGACCGTTCCTTCGAAGAAACCGAATTGCGCCAGCACGAGACCCGCGAGGAGGATCGGCAGCCCGAGCAGGAAATGAACGCCCTGCGCGAGCACGGCGACGAGCGGAAGCACCTCCGCGGGAAAGAGGATCTTGCGCAGCAGGGAGCCGTGCGTGGGCAGCGCGCCGGAGGCGTCGGTGAGCGACGCCGCCAGCCAGTTCCACGGGAGCAGGCCCGTGAAGAGGAAGAGCGCATAAGGGCGCATCGAGGCGCTCCGGTTGGGCATGACGTACTGGAACACCAGCGTGTAGACCCCGAGCATCAGAAGGGGATTCAGGAGCGACCAGAAGAACCCGAGCACGCTCCCGCGGTAGCGGGCCTTCAGCTCGCGCGTCGTCAGCACGCCCACGAGCGCGCGATGGCGATAGAGGTCCTGCAGGCTCGTCAGCAAGGGCGTGATTCGTCCATCGGTGCGTGCGGATGATACGTACATGACGGACATCGGGAGACACATCCGTAGACTCAGGAGCGTGGGAGCCCACGTCGTTCTTTCGAGCGTCTCCAAGAGCTACGGTGTGGCGGGGGCGGGCGACCGCGCCGCTCGCGTCGTGGCGCTCGAGGATTTCTCGCTCGAGCTCGCCTCGGGTTCGTTCACGGCGCTGGTCGGCCCCTCCGGCTGCGGCAAGTCCACGCTCCTGAATCTCCTCGGCGCGCTGGATCGCCCCGGCTCGGGGAGCGTGGTGGTGGATGGGCGAGACCTCGCGACGCTGACGGAGGGCGAGCGAGACCTCTATCGCCGCCGCACCGCCGGCACGATCTTCCAGTTTTTCAATCTTCTCCCCACGATGACGGCGCTCGAGAACGTGGCGCTGCCGCTGCTCCTGTCCGATGTCGCCCCGAAAGAGGCCGACGCCCGCGCGGCCGCGGGTCTGGCCCAGGTGGAGATGCACGAGCGCCTCGGCGCCTACCCGTACGAGCTCTCCGGCGGGCAGATGCAGCGCGTGGCGGTGGCGCGCGCGCTGGTGCACGAGCCGGGGCTCATCCTCGCCGACGAGCCGACGGGCAACCTCGACAGCCGCACGGGCGCCCAGGTGCTCGAGCTGCTGGCTGGCCTCTCCCGCGCCCGCGGCATCACCGTGGTCATGGCCACGCATTCCAGCGAGGCGGCTGCGTACGCGGGGCAGGTGGTGCGCATGAAGGATGGCCGGCTCGCGTGAGGGGTATGCGCTCCCTCCGGGCGCTGGTCGTTCCGCTGCTGGTGCGTCCCGCGCGCCGCGACCGGCTCCGCTTCTTCCTGACGCTCTGCGGCGTGGCCGTCGGGGTCGCCACGTTCACGGCGATCCGGCTCGCGAACGGCTCCGTTCTCTCCTCTTTCTCAGAGACGATCGACTTCGTCGCGGGCCGCGCCTCGCTCACGATCCTCGCGAACGGACCAGGCATTCCGGAAGAGACGCTCGATCGTCTCGCCTGGCTCAGGTCGCGTGGGGCCACGCTGGCCCCGGCTCTCCTCGAGACCGCGGCGACCGGCGCGATCGACGGCGAGGTCGTGGAGGTGCTGGGGATCGATCCGATGAGCGACGCGAGCGTCCGCACGTACGATTTCGCGCCGACCGCTCCTGAAGCGAGACTCTCCCTCTCGCCGCTGCTCGGGATCTTCGAGCCGGGCACGGTGCTCGTGACGGAGTCGTTCGCGCGCGCACATGCACTCAGCGCCGGGAGCTTTCTCACTCTGGTCGCGGGGGCGTCGGAGCACCGGCTGCGCGTCGCCGCCGTGCTGAAACCGCAGGGCGCGGCCCGCGCGGCCGCGGGTTCGATCGTGTTCGCGGATCTCGCCACGGTGCAGTCCGTGTTCGGGCGGACGGGGCGGCTGGACCGGATCGACATCACGTTTCCGGACGACGTCGGCACAGAAGAGAAGATCGCGATCGAGGAGGAGATCCGGAGCTCCCTGCCCGCGGGCGTCACGGTAGGTCCCCCCGAGCGGCGTGGCGAGACGGTGGATCGCATGGTCCGGGCCTTCCGCATCAACCTCGACGCGCTCGGGCTCGTCGCGCTCCTCGTCGGCGTCTTCTTCGTCTACAACACGCTCTCGATCTCCGTGCTCAGGCGGCGCACCGAGATTGGCACGGTGCGCGCCCTCGGCGCTTCGGCGCGCGGCGTCTTCGCCGTGTTCCTTCTGGAGGGGCTCACGCTCGGCGTTCTCGGCAGCGCGCTCGGGCTCGGCCTCGGCATCGCGCTCGCGCAGGGCGCGCTGCTCGCGGTCGGCGGCACGGCGACCGAGCTCTATCTCCCGTCCTCTCATCCGTTCCTGCATCTCGGCGCGGGCATCCTCCTCGGCTCCTTCGCCACGGGCGTGCTCGCCTCGGTGGCGTCGGCGCTGGCCCCGGCGTGGGAGGCCGCGCGCGTGGCACCCGCGGCCTCGATGCGGCACGGCTCCGTGGAGGCCGCGCGCCGCGGGCGAACGATTCCGCTCGCGCTCGCTTCGGCGGGGCTCGCCATCCTCGCCGTCCTCGCCACTCGCCCCGGCCCGATCCGCGGACTTCCCCTCTTCGGCTTCCTTTCGGTCTTCCTCATCATGGCCGCGGCCGCGCTCGCCACACCCGCGCTCCTGCTGGCCGCCGCACGCATCGCCGACCGCACCGCGCTCCGCCTCTTCGGCGTGGAGGCGCGCATCGCCCGGGCGAACCTCACCGGCAGCCTCTCGCGCACGGCCGTGGCGGTGGCGGCTCTCACGATGGGCATCGCGCTCATGGTCTCGGTGGCGGTGATGGTCGGCTCCTTTCGCACGACGGTGATCCTCTGGGTGGACCAGACGCTCGCCGGCGACGTCTTCATCACGCCCGCGAGCGGGCGCTCCAGCGTCTCGTTCGGGCGCATGCCGCAGGAAGCGCTCGAGCTCATCGCGCGGGTGCCAGGCGTCGTCTCGCTCGATCCGTTCCTCGCCTTCTCGGCCACGGACGAGGGAGCGCCCTTCACCGTCGGAGCCGGCCGCTTCGCCGCGATCGCCGCGCGCGGAAATCTGCGCCTCGTGGACGGGCGCGACTCGGCTCGCGTCGCGGCCGGGGCGCTCGCACACGGCGAAGTCTTCGTCTCGGAGCCCTTCGCGGAAAAGTTTCACGTGACGACGGGAAGTACCGTTCGGCTCCCCACCGACTCGGGTCCTGTGGCGCTCCGCATCGCGGGCGTCTACACCGATTACTCG
>JBDSFL010000300.1:0-9544 GCA_039919545.1 Thermoanaerobaculia bacterium
CGCAGATCCGCGTCTGGTGCGCGTCTCGATGAGACCCTCGGGCGATTCGGTCCGGCACCTGAAAGGCCTCGCTCAGCTGACGGTCGAGGCGACCGAGGCCGTCGTGAATGCCACCGAACGCGTCCACCGTTCCTACGCCCGGCGCCCCTTCGCGGTGCTCGAGCGGGTGGAGGCGATCGCCGGCCCGGTGAGGATGGTCGAGAACGCGGAGTCGATGGTGGCCGGCAGCATCTACGCCGCCATCCGGGCAATGGCGGGAATGAGCGGAATCGTCGCGGTCCACCTGCTCGACCGCCTCGCTAGCCTCGCGACGGAATGCGCGGAGGGCGCTCCGTCATCGATCACCGCGCCACACTGAATTCCGGAGGGACTCATGACCGTACTGTCCGAGCGGACACCGCTCCATCTTCCCGATCTGCACCTCTTCGCCCGGGACGGGATCACCTATGCGGTCGATCCCGAGGCCCCGAACTGGATCGCGGTGGACGAGCGCGGCGAGAGCCTCCTGAGCACCATCCGGGCGGCGGGCGCGAGCGGCTCAGCCCCCATCGCCTTCGGCTCTCTCGTGGCGCGCTACGCGTCCGAGCGGCAGCTCGAGGCGGGCAAGGCGTGGCTGCACGTGCACGACTTCCTGCGTGCGCTCGACCGCGCCGGAATGCTCGCCGACACGCCCTTCGTGCGGGAGACCTATCCCGGTCGCCCCGCGCTCATCGCTCCGGAAGGGCTCCGCGAGCTGTGGCTCCAGATCAACAACGCCTGCAACCTCACGTGCACGCACTGTCTCGTCTCCTCCGGGCCGGGAGGCGCGCCGGGGGTGGATGCGGAGGCGCTCGTGCGTCTCGTCGACCGCGCGAGGGCGCTCGGCATGGAGCGGCTCTACATCACGGGCGGCGAGCCCTTCCTGCGCAGGGACATCTTCGATCTGGCCAGGCGGGTCACCGAGACGCACGGAGCGGAGCTCATCGTGCTCACGAACGCCACCGTCTTCCAGGGACCGATTCGTCAGGGGCTCGCATCGCTCGACCGCGCGAAGGTGAAGTTTCAGGTCTCGATCGACGGCGCACGGCCCGAGACGAACGATCCGATCCGCGGCGAGGGAACGTTCGTGAAGGCGCTCGAAGGGGCTCGCATCCTGGCGGACCTGGGCTTCGACGTGTCTCTCACGACCGTGACCACCGAAGAGAACCTCGCCGAGCTGGCTGACATCCCGGCGCTCGTGAAGCAGGTGGGGGCCAAGAGCCAGCACCTGATGTGGTCGCACAAGCGGGGCCGTGCCATCGAGAGCGGGAATGGCTTCTTCCCCGAGACGGCGCCGCTGCTCGAAGCCGTGCTCGAGGTCGTGGCCAGGACCTCGGCCGAAGGCGTCGTCCTCGACAACCTCGAAGCGGTCAAGCGGCGTGTCAACGGCGTTCCGGGCGTCAAGTACGACCTCGGCAACGCGGGTTGGGATTCGGTCTGCGTCTACGCCGACGGCCGCGTCTTCCCGACGGCGGCGCTGGCGGGCGAGCCCGAGCTCGTTTGCGGCGATATCACGCGCCAGGACCTCGAGGAGATCCTCGCCACGTCGCCCGTCATCGAGCGGCTGCGTCAGGCCACGCTCGCCGACAAGCCGTCCGTCGCGCACGACCCGTTCCGCTTCTTCACCGGAGGCGGCGACCTCGAGCACGCGTGGTGCTTCTCGGGCGGCGACTTCTTAGGCGTCGATCCGTACTACCCGATCGCGGTGGCGCTGACGAAGCAGGTGATGACCGATCTCGGCGAGGAGAAGCGCGGACGGCGCAATGCACGCTCCGGCTACGACGCGCCGCTCGTGCTGCACGCGATGGGGCAGGGCGCCATCGCCTGCGGCACGGCCGACGGCGCCGCGGCCGAGCAGCCCGTGCTCACGCTGCACTCCAACTGCGTCCTCTCGTTCGACGTGGACAGGCCGCGCGCCAAGGTACGCGAGTTCTACGGTGCCGCCGCCGACGTGCCGCAGGCCGAGCTCTGCTGCCCGACGAAGTACGACAGCGGCGCGGTCGCGCACATTCCCCAGGACGTGCTCGATCGGTTCTACGGCTGCGGCTCGCCGATGACGACGGCGGGCATCAAGAACGGTGAGACGGTGGTCGACCTCGGTTCGGGCGCCGGAATCGACGTCTTCATCGCGGCCAAGTACGTGGGTCCCACGGGCAAGGCGATCGGCGTCGACATGACCGACCGCATGCTCGCGGTGGCGCACGAGAACAAGCCGAAGGTGGCCGCCGCGCTCGGCTACGACGTCGTCGAGTTCCGGGAAGGCTTTCTCGAGAAGATTCCGGTCGAGACGAAGTCGGTGGACCTCGTCACGTCCAACTGCGTCGTGAATCTCTCGCCCGACAAGCCGCGCGTCTTCGAGGAGATCTGGCGCGTGCTGAAGGACCACGGGCGCATCGTCGTCTCGGACATCGTCTCCGAGGTCGACGTGCCGCCGCATCTGAAGGTGAACCCGCAGCTCTGGGGAGAGTGCCTCGTGGGCGCGCTCACGCAGGAGGAGTTCCTCGCCGAGCTCGAGCGCGCCGGGTTCTACGGCCTCGAGGTGCTGAAGAAGGACTTCTGGAAGGACGTCGAGGGCTATCCGTTCTTCTCGGTGACGGTGCGTGGCTACAAGTTCGAGAAGACCTCCGGCTGTGTCTTCGCGGGGCACCGCGCCGTGTACCTCGGGCCGGGCAAGGCGTTCGTCGACGAGGAAGGGCACCAGTTCCCGCGCAACGAGGCGTACGAGATCTGCACCGACACGGCGGCCAAGCTCTCGCATCCGCCGTATGCCGGTTTCTTCGCGATCCTTTCGCCCGGCGAGGAGCGCGCGGGGTACGCGTGCTGCGCTCCCGGGGCGGACGGGACGGTGTGCTGCTGATGCGGGGCCACGCCAACCTTCGCCGAGGATCCTCGGTGCGATGATCGGCCCGTGCTGTTGAAAAGGCTTCTCACCGTGGCGCTGGGCGGCGCGCTCGGCGCGATGGCGCGCTACACCGTGAATCTGGCGGTCGCGCGCTTCTGGATCCGCGATTTTCCGCTCGCCACGCTGCTCGTGAACGTCTCCGGCTCCTTCATCCTGGGGCTCTTCGCCGCGTCCGCTCTCGTGCACACCGAGCTCGATCCCGCCTGGCGACTCTTCATCGCGACGGGTTTCGTGGGCGCCTACACCACGTTCTCGACCTTCGAGTACGAGACGCACCGGCTGACCGAGCTGGGCGCGAGCGGCTGGGCGTTGACGAACGTCCTGACGTCGGTGGTAGCGGGCTTCGTCGCCGTCCGGATCGGGCTGGCGCTTGGGCGCTGAATGCACGAGCCGCGTCCGCGCGGCCGCCGTGATCGCCGCCAGCGCGTTCGCCGGCGCGTTTACCCTCGCGCTCACCATCGCACCGCTGCTTTGGGAGCGTACCGCTCAGGCCGCGGAGCCCCCGCCCCCACAGGCACCGGCGTTCTCGCTGCCCGATGCCGACGGCACGCCGGTGACCCTCGCGAGCTATCGCTCCCGGCCGGTCCTCCTCGTCTTCTATCGCGGCTTCTGGTGAGGGTTCTGCGTGGGTCAGTTGATCCACCTGCAAGAGCTCGAGACCTCGTTCCTCGCGGGAGTTCCGATCCTCGCCATCTCGCCGGATTCGCCGGAGAAGACGCGCGAGCTGATCGAAGACGTCAGGCGCACGAAGCACGTTCGTCTGACGCATCGCTTCCTCTCCGACGAGCACCTCGCGGTCATCGACGCCTACGGCGTGCGCAACACGAAGGGGGCGGCCACCGTGCGTCCCGCGATGATCCTCCTCGACCGCGCGGGACGCGAGCTCTGGCGCTTCACCGAGCGGAAAGTCCAGATGAGCCCGACGGATGCGGAGCTCTCGGCCGCGGTGCGTCTGCTGAAGCATCGCGCTCACGTGCGCTGAGGGTCAGAGCCGGCTCCGTTCCGCCCTTCCTGCGGACTCCGGAGGACTTTCGGCAGGGCAGCGGGCAGGTCACTGAGAAGCTCGTCGAGCAGTAAGATCGTTCCGAATCGAATGATCTCGTGAGTCACCATGTACCGTCTCGATAACGTCGTCGAGGTCCACCCGGACGAAAACGATGCGGCCTTCATCGACTCGTTCCGAGATTTTCTTGAACGCGTGTTCGAGGCGACGTTCCTGGAGCCGACGGTCGTCGGTCCGGTGGGTTCGCAGGTCATCACGTTGGTTCCCTTCCTCATCCAGGAGGAGGAGCTCGGCCTCGTCATCGAGACTTACAAGGGGATCTCCCTGGCCGGTCCTCCTTGGCTGGTGAACGAGGTTCTCGGTCGCTTCAAGCCGCCGGTCTGAGCTGCGATGCGCCCGATACAATTCAGGTGACTCCAGACCGTGGAGGTGTCGATGTCAGTCTTTCGTCATTCCCGTGAGATTCCGGCTTCTCCTCGATCGGTTTTTTCGGCCATCCAGGATCCCGTGCGCCTGGCTCGCTGGTGGGGACCGGATGGCTTCACGAACATGTTTCACGAGTTCGAGTTCCGTCCGGGCGGACCCTGGCTCTTCACGATGCATGGTCCGGACGGAACCGACTATCCCAACCAATCAGAGTTCCTGGAGATCGTTCCTGATTCCATGGTCCGGATCAGACATGTCAACCTGCCGCACTTCGAGCTCTCCATTTCTCTCGAACCCGGTGCGACCGGAGCCCGTGTCTCCTGGGTGTTCATTTTCGAGAATGATCAATTTGCCGAGAAGATGCGCGACTTCCTTGAAAGCTCCAATGAGCAAAACCTCGATCGCCTGACGAGGGAAGTCGGAGCTGCATGAACGACAAGCTGTGCGGAATTCGCGAGCTCGAAGTGCAGGATCTCAACGGCCTTCGAATCACCTTTGGAGAGCTTCTTGGCGCCAGCTGAAGTCGAAGCATCAGGAGCTCGCGGATGGGAACGGCGACCGAAAACAATCGGCGCACACACGAATCGATGAGCATGCAGAGCACGCCGCTGCACACCGTACCCTTCACGATCCACGTACCCGATGAGGTCTTGTCAGACCTGCGCACGCGCATCAGGAGCACGCGCTGGCCTGGTCGGGCGCCGGGCTCGGCTTGGGGGCAGGGAACCGACCTCGATTACCTGAAGCGCCTGCTTGCCTACTGGGCCGACGGTTTCGACTGGCGGGCGGAGGAACGCCGGCTGAACACGTTCGGACACTTTCGCGCCGCGCTCGGTGACGTCCAAATTCATTTCGTCCACGAGCGGGCACGTACGGGTACCGGCATCCCGCTGATCCTGACTCATGGTTGGCCGAGCTCGTTTCTGGAGCTTCTGCCGCTTGTGCCTTTCCTGACCGACCCCGAGGCCCACGGAATCGACGCTCCGTCATTCGACGTCGTCATTCCCTCGCTTCCGGGATACGGCTTCTCGGAACGACCGGCACAGGCGACGTATCGCACCGTTGCACGAATGTGGCACGAGCTCATGCACGGGCTCGGCTATGAACGATACGGGGCCGGAGGCGGAGACTTCGGCGCGGGTGTCGCCACGTACATGGCGCTCGAGAATCCGGCACCCATGATCGGCATCCATCTGACGACGATGGAGCTCTCGCCACCGACGGGGGAAGGAACCCGGCCGTTGACCGAGGCCGAAAGCGTCTACGTGTCCGAGGTGCGCCGATGGGATGAGGTCGAGCGAGGATATTCGGCGATCCAGTCGACGAGACCGCAAACCCTCGGCTATGCCTTGAACGATTCTCCTGCCGGGCTCGCCGCCTGGATACTCGAGAAGTGGCGTGCCTGGAGCGACTCGGACGGCGACCTCGAAGCGTACTTTTCGAAGGAGCTTCTCCTCACGATGCTCACGCTCACCTGGGCCACGGAGACGATCACCCCGTCGATGCGCGACTATTTCGACAACCGCTGGCACGGGGCGAATATCCGACCCGGCGATCGCGTCGAGGTCCCCGTGGGATTTGCCAATTTCGACAGGAGCTACGTGTCAGAGGGAAGCCCGCCGCGGGAATGGGCGGAGCGGCTCTACGACATCCGTCGATGGACCTCGATGCCGAGCGGCGGGCACTTTGCTGCCACCGAGGAGCCCGAGCGCCTTTCCCGTGACATCGCAGCTTTTTTCGGGGAGATCTGATTCCGGTGGGCTCTTTGCAAATCCCTATCGGGCGTGGCAGTGATGGGTCACGAAGCGGCTCCAGCCCTTCTTCGTCTTCGCCTCCGTCACCCACATCACGCCGCCGTCATCGGCGGGCCAGTAGGCCGTACGGGCAAGGCCCGCGGGCATCTGGGCCTCGAAGCCGACAGCCTGCGGATGCAGGTCTGTCACGTCGGAGAGCCTCCCCTGCGAGCGCTTTCCGTCCGACGTGAAGGACCAGAACGAGAGTGTGCCGTCTTCCCCGGCGCCGTATACGGCGAGCTCTTCGTAGATCTTCCCGAAGACTTCCCAGCGCGCGTTCAGGGTGACGTAGCTCTTCCCGAGCGCTCGAGAGAACGTCCGGACGCAGCGCGTGGGGCCGTACGGTGATTCGGCGTTCGCCTCCCAGGTTCCGAGCAGCGGGTCGAGCACGCCGAGCCGGCCTCGTCCCTTCTTCCAGGTCGGTGCCGGCGGTGCGGTTGAGGAGGCTTTGCCGGCCGTGCTCCTTGCCGAGGCTCGAGCCTTCGTCTTCGCTTCGGGGTGCACGGCCGCTCGAGTCGAGGTCTCCGCGGACGGACTCGAAGGCTCGAGCGAGACCTTCACCCTCTGCCCTGGTTTCAAGCTCTGCTGTTCTTGAAGTTTTGAACTCACAAGGACGAAGAATTTCCGTGCCCGCGCCACGACCACGCTCTCGAAGGGCTTTCCGTTCAGGAGGCCTTGCACGAAGTGGCCACGGCGCCCGGCCCTCAACGACACGGCTGGCCCCCACCGCTCGGCGGGATCGAAGGGAAGCTCCAGCGCGGGTCCCTTGTGGCCTTCGAGAAGGAGCGCCGAGAACGTTGCTGCCTTCATCTGTTGTTCCTCACCTGCCAAGACTATCGGAGAGCTCGGGGAGAGTGCGAGCAACGCGCGCGATCCCGGATTGCTCGGACACGCTCCTACGGCCGGCGTGGGAGCGTGCGTGTCGGCCGGTTGCCCGTGCCGGCTCGGGCATCGAGCCATTCTTCGCCAAGAGACTTGAAGACAGCCGCGGACGAACGCGGCGTGCGCTTCTGCGTCTCGCGGTCCACCGAGCACAGTCCGAACTTCGGCCCGTATCCGTCCAGCCACTCGTAGTTGTCCAGGAGCGACCAGTGCAGGTACCCGGCGATCGGCACGCCGTCCTTCTCGGCCTGAACGATCTCGGCGACGTGTTCGCGCAGAAAGCGCTCGCGCAGCGAGTCGTTCGCGTCGGCGATACCGTTCTCGGTGACGAGGAGCGGGAGCCCGAACTTCGCCGCCTCGTGCAGCAGGGGCCCGAAAAGATCCGGGGCGATCTCCCAGCCGTTGTCCGTGAGGCCGCGTCCCGTGCGGTCCACGTAGGCGAAGTCGCCGATGAAGCGCTTCTTCCCCGGGCAGCGCAAGTGCAGTCGTGAGTAGTAGTTCACGCCGATCACGTCGAGCGAGCCGACCAGGTCGTCACGCCGGCCCGAGAGGCGCGTGGCGGGGGGCACGAGCACGCTCCAGCGTCCCGTGGTGAAGGCTTCCAGCAGCTGGAGGTTGTAGAAGCGGTACGCGCGGCGCGCCAGGAGCCGGTCCAGGAAGTTCCGCGGACGGTCCGGCGCGAAACCCATCATGTTGTGCGCCACGCCGATGGCGGCCTGGGGGTTCACCTCACGGATCACTGCGGCGGAGGCCGCGTGGGCCGCGAGCATGTGATCCAGCGCGCGCCCCGCCTGCCGCGCATCGGAGATGCCGGGCGGGATCTGCCCGTCGAGGAAACCGCCGAGAATGAAGATGAGCGGCTCGTTGAGGATCGTGTAGAGCCTTGCATGCGGGCCCAGCGCCTCGGCCGTCTTGCGCGCGAAGCGCGTGAAGGCCTCGACCGATCGCGGCGAGGTCCACGGCGTCTTCTCGTGAAACCAGCGCGGGTGCGTGTAGTGGAACAGCGTGACGATGGGCTCCATGTCGAGCTCGACCAGCTTCTCCACGAGACGCCGGTAGCGGGCGAGCGCGGTCTCGTCGAAGGAGCCTGGCTCGGGCTCCACGCGGCTCCACGAGATGGAGAAGCGGAACGCGTTGGCTCCCAGCCGCGCGGCCAGCTCGGCATCGTGCTCGTAGAGATCCCAGGAGTTGACGGCGGTCCCGCAGGACTCGCCGCGGGTCTTTCCCTGTGTCTCCCAGTCGGTCCAGTCGCAGGGATCGTTCCCCTCGACCTGATAGTGCGAGACGGCAACGCCCCAGAGCCGGGGGCGGTCGGGGAACGGGAACCGAGCTTCAGACATCGCTCGATGGTTTACCTGATTTCGGGTCGATCGTGTACTGGCCCGAGGATCAGGGGCGTGCGCGCTTCAGGGGAAGGCTGCTCGAGAGCAGGCTCAAAAAAATGTGGGGAGCGAGCTGCGTTGCCCGCTCCCCGAGTGGAGGATCTGACGGATCCGATGGCCGGATCCGGGCTTTCAGGATTCACGGGGAGGCGGCCGGTGCGCCCTTCTCAGTTTTGGACGGCGAATGCGACGGTGCCGCGTGGGAATCGCGCGATCCGTGACCTGGGTGGACCTCTTCGGAGGTCGCGTCGAGCAGCCCGGCGGCCTGCGCGATGTCCGCGGCCTGCATGAGCGCGTCGGGGTGCAGTCCCTCGCTTCCCGCCACGAAGTGAATCGGTGTCGAGGCGCCGAGAGACTCCCTTATCCAGTGGGCGAGCCTTCTCGAGAATTTCGTATCCTTCGGACACGCCGAACACGGGATCTTCGGTGCTGAGGAACACTCCCTTGCAACCCCACGAACGCGCGAGGAAGACGGCCTCGTCGGGGTCGAGCCACGGCGTTGTGTTCTGTCGGAAATCCTCCTGGGCGGGCTCCAGACCCGAGCCGGCGCTCTGGATGACGAGGAACGCGGTCCCGGGGAAGAAGCGGCGGAACCCGCACGCTTCGGCCGAAGCCACGTGAGTGGAGAACGTGATGCCGCTTCGCGTTCGTCCCAGGCTCCCGCCCGAACTTCGCAGGGCGCCGCAGGTTCCGACCTCGTTCGCGCCGAGGAGACATCGCCGGGGGCAGCAGGTGCACAAGAGCCGGCCGTCCGGAATGGGGTGGCTGAAGACGCTTTCCATGTCAGAAAGGTAGTCGCCCTGCGCGCCGGACGACCTGATGCAGCTGCTTCAATGGTTCGAGACGCCCCGGCGAGCCTCGTCGAAAGAACGCTTTTGAAAAAGCCTTTGATGCAATTGATCCATTGCGCGGCCCGGCGGCCGCGCGCCATATGATTCGCATGAGCGACCCGGAAGCCCCGCGGCGAATCACCAGAAACTATGCGATCCGAAAGCTGCGCGAGTACCTGCTCACGCTCACGGACGAGGATCACTCGATGTGCGAGGTGGCCGCCAGGAAGGGGATCTTCTGCAAGGGGTTCCAGCGCTGGTCCGACGACGAGCTGAAGGTGCATTTCGCCAGTCTGGTGAAACGCCGG
>JBDSFL010000327.1:0-10192 GCA_039919545.1 Thermoanaerobaculia bacterium
CGTGCCACTTGTCGCACATCTCGCCGTCGATCATCTCGGTACCCATCTTCGTCGCGCCCTTGAGGCGCTGATCGAGCGCCTGGGCGTAGTCCGAGGGGCGCGGCTGGGCGCCCTGTTTCTGGTCGACCGACATCTTCATCGCCATGCCGCCGGTCTTCATGTAGATCGTCTTGTCCTTGATGACCATGGCCGAAGGGCCCATCGGCGTCTCGGTGATCATCCGGATCTTTTCTCCCTTGATCCAGGTTTCCGAGGTCATGTTGCCGGGGAGTCCCGCTCCCGACATCTCGGTCTTGTAATGAAATTCGCGACCCGCCTGGGCCAGCACCGGGAGTGCCGACAGCAGGCACGCCGCAAGGATCGTCTTTTTCAAGGGAGCCTCCTTCTCGAACCATCCGATTTTAGCGTCAGGCGTGCGGGAGGAGCGGTGGTGCTCGAAACCGGCGAGACGCACGCCCCCCGAGCCGGGGGTCGAAGCCTCAGACCAGGAGCGCGAACACTTCGTTGGACAGCAGGGCGCCTCGCCGCGTGAGCTGGATGCGACCGCGGCGCCGGGTCAGCAGCCCCGCCTCCTCGCGCTCGTCCAGCCGCTCGCGGTCCTCGCGGCCCAGCGTCTCGCGCGCGGCCTGGTAGCGCTCCAGCGTCACGCCCTCGCGAAGCCTGAGCCCGAGCATCACCCCTTCGCGGAGCGCGTCTTCGTCCTGTAGCTCCGAGGTGCTCACGAACGCGGTCCCCTCTTCACGGACACGGCGCCCGTACTCCACCGCCGAGCCCGAGTTGGCGCGCCGGACCCGTCCATCGAACGAGTGCGCCGAAACGCCGAAGCCAAGCGTCGGAGCCTGCAGCCAGTACTTCGAGTTGTGGCGGCTCTCTTCATCTGTGCGGGCCCAGTTGGACAGCTCGTACCGCATCAGCCCCTGGCGCTCGCAGCGCTGGTCCACGTCCTCCCAGCGCTGGGCTGCCTCCTCATCGTCCGGGAAAAGCTCCGGATTCGCGGCCTTCATGGCGACGAGCTTCGGCGCCTTCTCGAGCTCGAGCAGGTAGACCGACACATGGCCCACGCCCGTTTCCAGGAGCGTCTGAAGGCTCCTCATGAGGGAAGCCCTCGTCTGCCCAGGAATCCCGATCATGAGGTCGCCGGAGACCTTCGAGAACGCGCGCGTGGCACGTGAGAGGGCCGAGACGGCGCTCGCCGCGTCGTGCCGGCGCTCCAGCGGGATCAGCTCGGCGTCCACGAGGCTCTGCACGCCGATCGACAGACGATTCACCCCCAGCGACCGCAGGCTGGCCATGCGCACCGCATCGAGATCGTCCGGGTTTCCCTCCGCGGTGATCTCGGCATCCGAGGCGATTCCGAACGTCCGATCGAGCGCCTGCAGCACGCTCGCGAGACGCGCGGGCTCGACGTAGGAGGGAGTGCCGCCGCCGAAGTAGATGGAATCGAGCGGCTGAGTCTTCTCTCCTTGACGCGCGTGGATCTCCTGCAGCAGGGCATCGAAGTATTCCTTCTCGCCGTCGAGCCCCGCGAAGGCGGTGAAGGAGCAGTAGGCGCACCGGTGCGCGCAGTACGGGATGTGGATGTACGCCCCCGGGCGCGCGGCGACGACGGGGGCGGCGTGCGGCGGACGCAACGACAGGGAGAGAGGCTCCAGCGCGTTCATTCGGCCGTCGAGAGGAGGCGGCGCAGCCGGTCGTCGCGCGACTCGGCGCCCGGAAGCGCCCGTTCCCCCAGCATCCGCTCCACGTACTTGCCGATCAGGTCGACCTCCACGTTGACGCGGGCGCCGGGGCGGAGCGAGCCGAGCGTCGTTTCGGCCAGCGTGTGCGGCACCAGCGCCACGTCGAGGTCGCGCTCGCCCAGCCGTGCGATGGTGAGCGAGACGCCGTCGAGCGCGATCGAGCCCTTCTCCACCACGTAGCGCGAGAACCCGCTCTCGATCGCGAAGGAATAGGTCGAAAACTCTCCGAGGTTCGTGATGCGCAGCAGCGTGGTGGTGGCGTCCACGTGGCCGGAGACGACGTGCCCACCGAAGCGGTCTCCCACCAGCAGGGCGCGCTCGAGGTTCACGCGATCGCCGGGCTTGAGCGAACGCAGCGTCGAGCGATCGAGCGTCTCGGGGGAGACGTCGAACGTGAGCGGCCCCGCGGAGCCCGGAAGCACGGTGAGGCAGACGCCCGAGACCGCGATGCTCTCGCCGGCGGCGATGCGTTCGTACGCGGGGGGGCGCTCGATCGTGAGGACCGTGCCTCGCCCCCGCGAGGTGTGCGCCACCACGGAGGCCACGGCGGAGACGATTCCCGTGAACATCGGCTCGATCCTATCGCGATGGCCCAGCAGCGCCAGTCAGGAGGCGCCCCGAGATCTTCAGGTCGCCTCCGAGACGGGTGTGTTCGGGCTCGTGCAGCACCGGCACGGCCTCGAGGGAAGGAAAACCCGTCCCCGAGAGGGGCGTGGGTGCGTTCGCGCCACCCACGAGCTTGGGTGCCAGATAGCAGGTGACGCGGTCCACGAGCCCCTGCTCGACGAAGGACCAGGCGGCGCCCCCACCCCCTTCCACGAGAAGCGAGCGGGTTTCGCCGTCGGCGAGACGCCGGAGCAGAGCGGGCAAATCGATGCGCTGATCCGGCATCGGAAGGGATTCGATGAGCACGCCCCGCGCACGAAAGGCGTCGAGCGCCGGATCGTCGACAGGGCGCGCGGTGACGAGCCAGACCTCGCCCTCACCCGTGCTCCGAAAGATTCTCGCTTCGGGCGACACGCGCAGGCGTCCGTCCAGCACCACGCGCCGATGCGGAACAATGGAAGACGAGAGGCCGAGACGCCGCGTGAGCAGCGGGTCGTCGGCCAGCACGGTGCCCGCGCCCACGAGGATGGCGTCGCGTTCCTCCCGCAGGCGCATCGAATCCTGCCGCGCCTCCTCGCTCGAGATCCAGCGCGACGCTCCGGTGCTCGTGGCGATCTTTCCGTCCAGCGAAGCGGCCCACTTCAGCTCCACGAAGGGGCGCCCCTCGCGAACGGAGACGAGGAAAGCCTCGTTCAGCCTCTCGGCCCGCACGGCCTCCGCCCCGACCTCCACCGCGATCCCCCGCTCGCGGAGATGGCGTATGCCGGCACCGGCCGTCCTCGGGTCCGGATCCTCGATCGAGCAGACGACCCGCGACACGCCGGCCCGCGCGAGTGCTTCGGCACAGGCCGGAGTGCGCCCCTGATGCGCACAGGGTTCGAGGTTCACGTAGAGCGTGGCGTTGCGCGCCTTCGTTCCGGCCAGGGCCAGGGCGGCGGCCTCGGCATGCGGCAGGCCCGCGCGCTCGTGAAAGCCCTCGCCCACCGGCTCGCCGTCGGCGCCCACGAGAACGGCGCCCACCATCGGATTCGGCGAGGCCGAGAATCGGCCCTGCTCCGCGAGCGCGAAGAGCCGATCCCAGACAGCTGTCATTCAGTCGTCGACGAGGGCCGACGCGAAGGCCTCGGCGTCGAAGTCCAGCAGGTCGTCCGCGGTCTCTCCCACGCCGACGTAGCGTATGGGGAGCTTCAGCTCACGCACGATCGCGAGGATCACGCCGCCCTTTGCCGTCCCGTCCATCTTCGTCAGCACCAGCCCCGTGACGCCGGCCGCCTTCGTGAACTCGCGCGCCTGCGAGAGCCCGTTCATTCCGGTCACCGCATCCAGAACCAGGAGCACCTCGTGCGGCGCCCCCGGAATCTCCCGCGCGGCCACTCTCTTGATCTTCGAGAGCTCCTCCATGAGGTTGTGCTTCGTCTGCAGGCGCCCCGCCGTGTCGATGAGCAGCAGGTCGGCCTTGCGCGAACGGGCCGCCGTACAGCCGTCGTGCGCCACGGCAGCCGGGTCGGCGCCCGGGCCCTGCTTGATGAGCGGCACCTTGATGCGGTCCGCCCAGATCTGCAGCTGCTCGACCGCGGCCGCGCGAAACGTGTCGGCGGCGGCGAGGACGACCGACTTCCCCTCCGCCGTCGCGCGTGCTGCGAGCTTGGCGGCAGTGGTCGTCTTCCCGGAACCGTTCACTCCCACGAGCAGCACCACACGGGGCGTACCCGCGGGAAGGGGTGCCGCGAGGAGCGTCGTCACGCCGAGCCGGCGCGCGATCTCGGCCTTCAGCACCCGTCGCACGACGTCGGTCTCTCCGGCGAGCTTCCGTCCGGCTTCGATGCGCACGGCCTCGACGAGCTCCATCGCCGTCGCGGGTCCCACATCCGCGCCGACGAGGGCATCCTCGAGCGCGTCCAGCGCGCGCGGATCGGGCTCGAACTTCGCCTTGATCGCGTCGCCCACCTTCGAGATGAGCTCGGTATGCGTCATGAAAAGCCCGCGCTTCAAGCGGGCAAAGAGCGCCGGTTTGCCGGACGTCGGGTCGGGGCTCATCGCAGACTCCGCTAGCCTATTTCGGCCGCGAGAAGCTCACGAACGCCTTCGAGCCGCGAGCGCGCCATGGAGGTGACGCCCGAGCGGTCGAACACGACGAGGAGGAAGTAGCCGTGCTTCACTTCCGAGGTCAGCACGCGCCGGCTCTCGAAATCGAAGGCGAGCGATTCGAGCTTCCCGAGGTCGGCCCGCTCCGAGGCGCGCGTCAGCTCGCCCAGCCAGACGGACTGGAACGCGCTCATCACCTCGGTCACTTCCGTGCTGCCCGCTTCGGCGATGGTCTGCCCTTGCGGATCCAGGAAGGCGGCGCCCAGCGCGCCCGGAGCCTCCAGCAGCCCGTCGAGCACGTCGACGAAGCTCAACGCGCAACCTCGACCGGCTGATGCATGGCGCTCTCGCTTTCGAGGAAGCGCTTGGCGCGCCGACCCTCGTCCGATTCCGGCGCCGCGGCCAGGGTGCGTTCCATGTAGCGCAGCGCCAGATCGCGCCGGCCGGTCGTGAGGAGGCAGAGCGCGGTGTTGTAGTTGGCCAGCGGGTCCGTCGGCTCTTCCTTCATGTAGAAGAGAAAATCTTCCAGGGCCTCGCGGAAGTTCTCGCGCTTCACGCGCACGAGGCCGCGCTCGAGGAAGGCCTTGCGGTACTGCGAGTCGGACGAGAGGACGAGCGAGAACTCGCGCTCGGCATCCGCCCATTTCTCCCGCCGCTTCTGCACGCGCCCGAGGTTGAAGTGCGCATTGGCCTTCTCGTTCGAGGGAGGGCCGTCGAGCACCTTCTGAAAATCGGCCTCCGCCTCGTCGAGCTTGCCGATCTCGATCAGGCAGACGCCCCGGTTGTTGTACGACTCCGAGAAGCTGCTGTCGAGCTTCAGCGCGTAGGTGAACGCCTTCAATGCGGCCGGATAGTCTTTCTTGTAGAGCAGGGCCAGCCCCAGCGCGTTCGGGATGTTCGGATCGCGCGGGTTGCTCGCGGCAGAGCGCCGCAGCAGCTGGATCGACTCGTCCACGCGCCCCTCGCGCAGCAGGGCCAGGCCGTTCCGGTAGTCCACGAGATCGGCGAGGATCGGGTTTTCTTCCGGGGGCTTCTGGTTGGCGGCGCTGCAGCCGAACAGGATCAACGGACCCGCCATCAGGGCCAGGCACAGGGCGCGAGCGCGCCTCAGCCGGGATCGGGAGACCCCGATCACGCGGAGACCGCCAACACGCGCGCCGCTTCGCCCACGACCTCGAGGTCGCGCATGGCATAGGCCTTCTCGAGCGCGGCGATGACCACCGGGTCGAAGCGGGTGCCGGAGAACGAGCGGATTCGCGAGACCACATAGTCGAGCGCCATCGCCTTCTGGTAGGGGCGCGTGGTCGTCATCGCGTCGAACGTGTCGGCCACGGTGACGATGCGGGCCATGAACGGAATGCCCTCGCGCACGAGTCCGTCGGGGTAGCCGCCCCCTTCCCACTTCTCGTGGTGGTGCTTGATGCCGGGGATGACGTCTCGAAGCTGCGGAATCTGGTTGATGATGAGGGCTCCCTTGACCGGATGGGTCTTCATGACCTCGAACTCTTCGTCGGTGAGCGCGGTGGGCTTGCGCAGGATGCGGTCGTCGATGCCGATCTTGCCCACATCGTGCAGCAGCGCCGAGATGCGCACCTTCTTGATCTCCTCGGCGGGGAGGTTGAGGTGCCTCGCCAGGACGACCGAGTAGCGCGCCACGCGCTCGGAGTGGCCGCGCGTGTACGGATCCTTCGCGTCGATCGCGGCCGCGAGGGTCCGGATCGAGTTGATGAAGAGCTCCTGGTTCTCCTTGGCGGCGAGCTTCAGCTTCTCGACCGACTTCTCGAGCGAGTCGGACATGGCGTTGAAGGTCTCGCCGAGCTCCACCAGCTCGAGCGTGCCGCGCAGCTCGACACGTTGCTTGAAGTTGCCTTCTGCGATCTGGCGCACCTTGCCCACCATCTCGATCAGCGGGCGCGAGAGGGCGCGCGCCGCCAGCGTGGCGACGATGATGGCGAAGAGCAGCGCGATGGCCACGCCGATGGACGAGGCCTTCGTCATCTGGGAGACCGACGCGAAGGCGCGCGCCTCGTCCTTCTCCACGATCACGCCCCAATCCGGAGAGTCGACCGGAGCGACGGTGCCCAGCACGCGCCGGCGGTTCTCGCCGGTGCCCCGCGAGTACGACTTCGTCATGCGCACCGGATGGGCGATGAACTCGCCCACGAGCTCGACGCTCTGGAGCGGCTCCTTCTGCGGCACGGCGATGGGGTCGCTGGCGAGGAGCAAGTTGCCGCGACGGTCGACGATGTACGCGACGACGTCGCGGCGCTTCTCGTCGGCGAGCCAGGCCTTCACGGGCGAGAGCGAGACGAAGGCCTCGACCACGCCGATGATCTCGGTCGCGGCGACGCCCTGACGCGAGTGCGTGACGACGACCGGCACCGAGGCGACGAAGCCGCCATCGGGGAACAGCTCCGTGCGCACAGGCTCGCCGACGACGGTCTCTCCGCGCATCGAGGCGTTGTAGCAGCGCGTCAGCTCGGCCTCGATGGCGGGATCGATGCTGGCGGGCTGGACGAAGCTCCCCTGCCCGTCGCGATCGAGCGCGCGCAGCACGAGGAACGCCGGCTCGGTTCGCACGTAATCCGCCATCAGCTCGCTCTGCCCCAGGAACCGAAACGGATCCTTGTCCGGCGCGATCGAGCCGGCGAGCTTCAACGCATCGGAGGTTTTCCGGAGCTGGGTCTGGATGTTCTTGACGTAGAGGCCGGTGTCTGCCGCGAGCGTGACGGCGCTGCGCGACAGGTATTTCTCTTCGGAGATCTCGAGCGCCTTCCGGTTGATCCGGACGAGCTGGATGTGAGAGAAGAGCAAGGGCAGGATCGAGACGAGGATCATTGCGCCGAGAAGCGCTGACACGATCCGTAGTCTCGGGAACAGATTGACCGGCATGCTCCTCTATTCTAGCTGGGAGATATCTCTCCGTGCGAGAGCAGCCTCCAGCGCGCCTTCGAGCTCGCCCCCGGTGACCGGAAGCGTGACCGTTCGTCCCGGCTCATGGAGGAGCACCGCCCTCAGCCCGCGCTGGTCGGATTTCTTGTCGCCCGAGAGGCGATCCACCCAGCCGGAGAGCGTCCGCGGCGTGAGGCGCGGGGGCGAAACGAGCCGAAGAACCCGGTCGGAGAGCCGTCGCTCCATCGCGCCGTCGAGTCCGGCGCGAACCACCGAAAGGTTGAGGATCGCCAGGAGCCCCCACCCCACGGCCTCGCCGTGGGTCAACGTGTGGCGTGAGGCCGTCTCGAGGGCGTGGCCCACCGTGTGGCCCAGGTTCAGCGCGAAGCGGGCCCCCGTGGTCTCGAGGGGATCGGCCGCGACCACCCTCGCCTTCATCCGGAGAGAGCGGAGCACGGCCTCGGTCAGGGCGTCCGGATCACCCTGCGCCAGGCCGCTCTCGAGCCGATCGAACGCGCGATGAAACGCGCGATCGAGAAACGAGCTCTTCACCACCTCCGCCAGCCCCGAGCGCAGCGCCCGTGCGGGCAGCGTCTGAAGAAGCGCCGTGTCGGCCAGCACGAGGCGCGGATGGTGCACCGCGCCGGCGAGGTTCTTCCCCGCGGGGAGATCGACGGCCGTCTTTCCGCCCAGGGCACTGTCGGAGGCGGCGAGCAGCGTGGTCGGCACCTGCACGACGGGAACACCCCGCAGCACGAGCGCAGCCGCGAGCCCGCCGACGTCACCCACCGTGCCGCCGCCGAACGCGACGACACCGCCGTCGCGCTTCAGGCCGCGCGCGGTCAGCTCCTCGAGCAGCCGCCCGAGCACGCTCCAGCTCTTGGCCTTCTCGCCGTCCGGCACGAGCAGGGGCGAGGGATCGAGAGAGCACTTTCCCGCGCCATCGAGCAGGCGGGATCCATGCCGATCGAACACAGCCGCCGACGACACGACGAACCAGCGGCCGGCCGCGATGCGGGGAAGGCGCGTCCCGAGGAGCTGGAGCGCATCCTCCCCCACCGCCACGTCCGTCACCGTTCCCTGCGACGGATGGAACCGGAAAGTGGCGAGCTTCTTCACGGTCAGGAGGTCAGACGGTCTTGGGGGCCGCTCGTTCCGCGTGGCGGATGCCCAGCTCCTTCAGCTGATCGTCGCCCACGGGGCTGGGCGAGTCGGTCATCAGGCAGGAAGCCGACGCCGTCTTCGGAAAGGCGATGACGTCGCGAATCGAGGAGGCGCCGCAAAGGATCATCAGCATGCGATCGAGGCCCAGCGCGAGTCCGCCGTGCGGCGGCGCCCCGAAGCGAAACGCGTCGAGCAGGAAACCGAACTTCGACTGCGCCTCTTCGGGCCCGATGCCGAGCGTCGAAAACACGCGCGACTGCACGTCGGGACGATGGATCCGGATCGATCCGCCTCCGAGCTCGAGGCCATTCAGCACGATGTCGTACGCGCGCGACTTCACTCGCCCCGGCTCGCTCTCGAGAAACGGCAGGTCCTCCTCGCGGGGCGAGGTGAACGGATGGTGGGTCGCATACCAGCGCCTGTCTTCCTCGTGATACTCGAGCAGCGGGAAGTCGGTCACCCAGAGAAAGTCGTAGCGGCCCGCAGGAATCAGGCTCTCCTCGCGCCCGAGCTGCAGGCGCAGCGTGCCGAGCACGTCGTTCACGGTCTTCTTCTTGCCGGCGACGATGAGCAGCAGATCGCCGTCCGCAGCCGTCAGGGCTTGCCGCAGCGAGCCGATCGTCGCGTCGTCGAGCATCTTCTTGGCGTTGGAGTTCCAGCCGTCGGGGTTGAGCTTGATCCAGACGAGCCCGCCCGCGCCCATCGACTTGGCGGCCAGCTCCAGGTCGTCGAGCCGTTTGCGGGCGAAGGCGGCGCCGCCGGGCACGGCCAAGCCCTTCACGCACACCGCTGCCCTGAGCACGTCGGACGGCGCGCCCGAGAGGTCGAGAGTCTCGAGCTCCAGGCCGAAGCGCGTGTCGGGGCGATCGATGCCGAAACGTTCCATCGCCTCGTCGTACGTCATGCGCGGGAACGGCGGGGAGCACGGAATCTTCGCCATCGGGAAGATCGCCGCGAAGAGCCGCTCGATGAGCGCGTAGATCTGCTCTTCGTCGGGGAACGACATCTCGAGATCGATCTGCGTGAACTCCGGCTGCCGGTCGGCGCGCAGGTCTTCATCGCGGAAACAGCGGGCGATCTGGTAGTAGCGCTCCATGCCGGAGACCATCAGCAGCTGCTTGAAGAGCTGCGGAGACTGCGGCAGCGCGTAGAACTCGCCCGGATGCACGCGCGAGGGAACGAGAAAGTCGCGCGCGCCTTCCGGCGTGGACTTCGTGAGGATCGGCGTCTCGACCTCGAGGAAGCCCTCGGCGTGCAGCACCTCGCGCACCTTGAACGACACGTCGCTGCGCAGGATGAAGTTCTTCGTCATCTCCGGCCGGCGCAGGTCGAGGTAGCGATACTTCAGGCGCAGATCCTCCGAGGCCTTGATGCCGTCTTCCACGGGAAATGGCGGCGTGTCGGCGCGGTTCAAGATGGTGAGCGCATTCGCGCGGATCTCGATCTCGCCCGTGGGGAGCTCGGGGTTCACGGCCGAACCTTCACGCGCCAGGACCTCTCCCGAGACCTCGAGCACGAACTCGTTGCGCAGCTCCTTGGCGCTCTCGAGCACGTCGCGCGAGGGGAGGAAGCGCGGATCGAAGACCACCTGGGCGATGCCCGAGCGGTCGCGGAGGTCGATGAACACGAGCTCGCCATGATCGCGGCGGCGGTTCACCCAGCCCTTCAGGACGACATGGGTGCCGGCCTGCTGCCTGGTCAAGGTT
>JBDSFL010000392.1:0-8810 GCA_039919545.1 Thermoanaerobaculia bacterium
GCAGGTCTTCACGAACCTCATCGGCAACGCGGTGAAGTTCACGCCTGACGGCGGCCGCATCACGCTCGAGGCCGAGCCGGGCAAGGGAGAGATCCGCTTCACCGTGAGCGACACGGGGCCCGGCATCCCGGCCGAGCAGATGGCGCACATCTTCGATCGGTTCTGGCGCGTGAAGCAGCCTCATCGCCAGGGAACGGGGCTGGGACTCTCGATTGCAAAGGGCATCATCGATGCGCACGAGGGCCGTCTCTGGGTGGAGACGCGCGTCGGCGTGGGGAGCCGCTTCCACTTCACGCTCCCCCTGCACGAACCCTCGCCATAGGGGGTCTCCCCCGGGGGTCTCCCCCCGGTGGTCCCCCCCCGGCGGTCCCCTCCCGTGAGGGGGGTCAGGTCCTCATTCTCAATTATAGCTTCGAGGCGTGGCGCGAAATGTGCGCGCCGTGGCCCGACATGTGCTTAGCTTCCGGCGGCCCCGCCTGAATCTGGATCACGACGTCTGCCCACGAGTCCTCTCGAAGAAGGAGATTGCTCCATGGCGCCCCGAGCCCCGCTCTCCGCTCCCGCCCCGGTTCCGCAGCGGCTGCAGGTGTCGATCACCATGTCGAGCCTCTTCAAGATCCTTTTCGTCCTGCTGCTCGCGTGGGCGGCCCTGAAGCTCTGGCCCGGCTTCCTGCTGCTCGTCATCTCCGTGCTCCTGGCCGTCACGCTGGCTCCGACGGTGGCCGCCTTCGAGTCGCGCGGCCTCTCGCGGGGATTGAGCGTCGTCCTCCTGGCCGTGATCTGCTTGGTCACATTCGGGCTGCTGGGCTGGTTCCTCTTCCCGCCGCTCACTGATCAGATCTCCTCTCTCCTGGCACGGCTGCCCCATCTGAAAGAGGTCGCGGCCCGGCATCTGCAAGGCCACGAGGTGGTTGCCAAGATCGTCCAGCAGGTCTTCGATCTGCCAACCTCGCCCGAGGTCAGCGCGTGGATGAAGCGCCCGATGGCCTGGGGAACGGCTGCCATCGAGGCCGTCGCCGCGCTGGGCTACGTGTTCGTCTTCACCTTCTATTTGCTCGCCGATGGCAAGGGCCTCTACGCGTGGCTCCTGGCCTTCGTGCCGCGCAAGCAGCGCCCGAAGCTCGCGCTCATGCTGCCGGAGGTCGAGCAGGTGGTCGGCGCGTACGTATCGGGGCAGCTCCTCACGTCGTTCCTCTTCAGCGTGTTCGTTTCTCTCGTGCTGCTGTGGCTCGGCATTCCGGGAATCGTTCCGCTGGCTCTCGTGGCGGGAATCTTCGACGTGGTGCCGGTCATCGGCATCGTGATGTCGACCGTGCCCGCCGTGCTGCTGGCTCTCACGGTGTCACCGGTGAAGGCGCTCACCGTGCTGGGCCTCTACCTCTTCTACCACTTGTTCGAGACCTACGTGCTCGTGCCGAAGCTGTACGGCAAGCGGCTCAGCCTCTCGCCGCTGGCCGTACTGCTGGCGCTCGTGGTGGGCGGAACGCTGCAGGGCGTGATCGGCGCGGTCCTGATCCTTCCCTTCGTGGCGGCCTACCCGGTGATCGAGCGGCATCTCCTGCACAACCTGCTGAACCCCGAGGTACTGCGGGATCATTCCGCGCTGGACGGGGCCGAGCACGACGAGAAGGAAGACGTGCAGGACGCGGTGATGCGCGGCGAGCGGCACGGTCCCGGGCCGAACGAGATCGTCCCCGTCGCCGAATCGAAGAGTTCGGAGAAGAAGTAAAACGTTCCGTCCGCGCGGAGACCGCGGAGACGGGGAGCTGACCCGTTCGTGAATAATGCGGCCCGTGATACGACAGAGATCAGCCGCCATCGAGAAGCCCGCCCTCACCTGCGCGTTCTGCGGAGCGCCGCTGGGGACCGGGGGCGTGCACGCGGCGGAAGACCTTCCCCCCGAGGTCCTCCTGGTGATCCTCGCCAACAATCCGGGCTGGCATCCGGAGTCGGGTCTGACTGGCATCTGCCGTCCCTGTGCGATGGGCTTCGCCGCGGCGCGCGCCAAGATCCAGGCGCGCCATCCCGGCTTCGATCGCGGCGCCTGCCCGATCCTTCCCACGCCCATCCGCATCGGCGCCTCCGAAACTTACAACGGGCGCGGCGTCACGATTGCCTTCCTCGACTCGGGTTTCTACGCGCACCCGGATCTCGTCGAGCCGCACAACCGCATCCTGCGGTACGTCGACATCACCAATCCGCACGCGCACCAGCGCGATCTGCTCGCGGCAGACGCCTCCAGCTGGCACGGCATGATGACCTCCGTCGTGGCGTGCGGAAACGGCCACGTGTCGGACGGTCTCTACCGCGGCGTCGCCTCCGAGGCGCACATCGTGCTCGTGAAAGTGGGCACCGCGCGCCGCATCACGCACGAGGGGATCCAGCGCGGGCTCGACTGGGTCGTGCGGAACCGGAAGCGCTACGACATCCGCATCGTCAACGTCAGCTGCGGGGGCGACTACGAGGCCTCGTATCTCTTCGACCCGCTCTCGCAGGCGGCCGAGCGTGCCACCCGTGCCGGCATCCTCGTCTGCGCGGCGGCGGGAAACCTCGGCAACCATCCAGGGCATCCGGTGATTCCACCGGCCTCGGCGCCTTCGGTGCTGACGGTGGGCGGACTCGACGACAAGAATCGCCTGGCCTTCTCGGGGTACGGCCTCTACCCCTCGAGCTACGGCCCGACGATCGACGGCCTGCAGAAGCCAGAGGTCATCGCGCCGGGAATCTGGGTGGCCGCGCCGATCCTCCCCGGCACGCCGACCGCGGCACAGGCGGCGCTCCTCTCGCGGCTCTCGGCCGCGCCCGACGCCGAGCTGCGCACGCTGATCGAGACGCACGGGGGGGTGGACTCGGCGCTCGATGCGGCCGTGGGCCTCGCGCCGGCGCTCATCCGTCAGCTGGTGTCGGCGGGGCTGCGCGACAACAACGTGATCTCCGGGGCTTACAAGCACGTCGACGGGACGAGCTTTGCGGCGCCGATCGTGTCGTCGCTGGCGGCTCAGATGATCGAGGCGCATCCGAACATCACGCCCGGCGAGGTCAAGCGGATTCTCGTCACGACCGCGCGACGGCTGCCGGGGGTGGATATCGACCGGCAGGGTTGGGGCGTGGTCAACGCTCAGCGCGCGGTGGACGAGGCTGTGCGACTCGCTGCTTTGCGCGGGGGACCGTAGGGATAGACCGCTTTTCACGAGCTGTTCTTGTTTTCGAAGCGCCTCGCACCCGGGGATCGGCGTTCGCCGAACGCGCCGCTTGGTCGATCCGAGGGAGGTCATCGCGGCGCTCTCGAGAATCTTGCTGAGCTGTCGTCGCAGCCTCGATTTTCAGCGGAGCAAGATTCTCTAGGCCGTCGACGCCGATCCCCGGGCACGAGGCTCTCGGCGTCGCAGATTGCAAACGGACGAGGAGAGGGAACACCGGAGGGGAACTAATAACGCAGCGTCGAGTCGCTGCGCGACGTCGACAGAAGACTGTCGAACAACGCCGCTCTGTGCTCACGCGGAGAACGGGGTCAGGTCCTGCTTCTACATTATAGAAAACTATAATGTAGAAGCAGGACCTGACCCTACTCACTGTGACCCTACTCACTGAGGCTGTGCGACTCGCTGCTTTGCGCGGGGGACCGTAGGGATAGACCGCTTTTCACGTGCTGTTCTTGTTTTCGAAGCGCCTCGCACCCGGGGATCGGCGTTCGCCGAACGCGCCGCTTGGTCGATACGAGGGAGGTCATCGCGGCGCTCTCGAGAATCTTGTCACCCCGGAGCGCGGGTTCGTCGCTTGGGTCCCGTTCGTCCGCGCGGAGCGCTGCGTCGGCCGCTCACGAGGGGCGCTGGCTTTGCTCGGGGGGTGCGGGTTCTGGTTCTCTTTCTTGTTCGGAGGGGCGGCTTGCTGGCTGCCTTTCCTTCCGAGAGGAAGGCTCCGATCAGTCGATTCACCGTGGCTGTTGCGTCCCAGTGGACCCAGTGCCCTGCGTTCGGCAGCTTCTCGATCTTCAGATTCGGAACCCATTTGTCCAGCCCCTCGGTCAGGCTCACGCCGAGGGCTGGGTCTTTCTCGCCCCAGATCAGCAGGGTCGGCGTTTCGATCCGGCTCGGCGTGCGCGGCGCGGTCAGCTGGAAGGCTGCGCGGTAATAGTTGAGCGCGGCGGTCAGCGCTCCGGGGCGCTTCCAGGCTTGTCGATACTGGTCGAGCTCCTCGGGCGTCAGGTTGCCGCCCAGCTTCGTCAGCGCTCTTTCGAGCGGGGAGAAATTTGCGAGCTGGATCGCCATCTCGGGGATCACCGGCAGCTGGAAGAAGAACATGTACCAGGAGCGAAAGAGCTGCTGGCTCGTCGCCAGCTCGCGCCGGAACGCGCGGGGATGAGGTGAGTTGAGAATGACGAGCCGCTCGACGAGCTGCGGGTGGTAGCGCGGCAGCGACCAGGCCACGGCGCCTCCCCAGTCGTGTCCCACCACGCTCGCTTTCTTTTCACCCAGATGCTTCACCAGCTCGGCGATGTCCGTGGTCAGCACGTCCATGCGGTAGGCGGCCGTTCCGGCCGGCTTGTCGGATTCGCCGTAACCGCGCATGTCGGGCGCCACCACGCGGAAGCCCATCGCGGCGAGGGCCGGCAGCTGCGAGCGCCAGCTGAACCAGAAATCGGGGAAACCGTGCAGCAGCACGACGAGCGGACCCGAACCCTCCTCGACGTAGTGGAGCCGCACTCCATTCACGAAAGCCTCGCCGTGCTTCATCGCTGCCACTCTCTCACTTGCCGCACTCCCTCACATCGACGCGTCTTGCACGATGGCCCAGCCGTCGCCCCGTGGCACGAGGTTCAGCAAGGTGAGCCCCGTCGACGCGGGCTTGCCGGGAAAGCTCAGTGTCCATCTCGCCACGAGCGAGATGCCTTGCACGCGCCCGGGGCGCGCGTCGCCCATCGGCGTGAACTCCACGCCGGAGACGGGCCGCATCTCGATGACCTCGAACGACAGCGTGCCGCGACGCGCGGCGTCGGGATACTTCGCGCGGTAGCGCTGCTCGACCGCATCGCGTCCGCGCGTCATTCCGGAGGGCGAGATGAAGAGCGTGTCGTCCGAATACGGCGCGCAGAATGCCGCGAAGTCTCCCCGGTTCCACGCCTGGGCCTGCACGGACAGCAGGGCCGCCACCTGGTCGCGCGCCTTCTCCTTGCGTTTCTCGCTCGCCCAGCGGTCCCAGAGGCCGTAGCCGTAGGGGGCCACGTTCTCGGGCGATTCCTTGAACACGGGGTCGGCCAGCACCTCGTCGGCGGTCGCGAAGCGATGGCCCGTCTCGGTGAGCCATGTGAAGAGGCGATCCCACTCCGTCGCGCCTGCCGCCCCCGCGTGCAGCAGCAGGATCTGCGGCAGCCGCCGCGCGAAGAGCCGGTCCCCGCGCCCCTCCTGGTCGTCCACCGAAAGGCGCAGGGAAGCCTGGTAGTCCTCGCCTGCCGTCGCGAGGGCGCGCGCGTCGCCCCCGCGCTGCGCTTTCACGATGCGCTCCTCGAACGACCAGTCCTGGTCGTCGATGGTGGGCGGCAGATTGCGCTGCCCGGTGCGGGCCAGGTACGTGCGCATCGCCGTGAGCTTCTCCGGCGTGTCGCCCTCGCGCAGCATCGGGAAGCGAAAGAAGCGCAGCTCCTGCCCGCGCGTTGAAAGGTACGCCGTCAGCTTCGCGCGCGCTTCCTCGATGTCCGCGATGTACACCTCGGGCGCCGTCCGCGTGTAGTCGAGGTGCTTGTTCGCATGGTTGCCCAGCTCGTGCCCCGCGGCGAGCCAGAGATCCAGGAGCGCCGTCTCGCGCTCGCCGCGCAGGTTTCCCCACGTGACCAGTCCCACGGCCTTGATCCGGTGATGGGCGAGAACCGCGAGCAGCTGCTTCGTCAGCGTCTCGCGTTCGGCGGCATCGGTGTGCAGCTGGCCCGCGGTCAGCGGCAGGTCGTCCACGGTGACGAGGAGCGGGCGCGCGGGTTCTGCGGGTTCAGCGGCATCCGCCGCCGAGAGGGAGCGGGTGAACGCCAGCGTGCCGATGAGGACGAGCGCGAACGCGAAACCTGACCGTTTCATGGGCGCAGCGCCACGGCGAGGCATCCCACCGCGAGCACGAGGGAGATCGGGGAGAAGAGCATCGTGTCCCATTGAGCAAACGCCGTCCCCGCACCCTGCGTCTTGAAGAAGCCGACGAGGCGAAAGTCGCCGATGGCACGCACGAGGAAGACGGCGAAGAGGACCCAGGGCCCGATCATCGGGATGAAGCGGGGGAGGCGGCCGCGGTCGTGTCCCAGACGCGCGAGGAGGACGGCCGCGGCGGCGAGCAGGAGCAAGCCGACGAGGATCGTGGCGCCGGGCCCGGGATGGAACGCGGGTCGCCCGCCTCTCTCCGGGATCGCCACGCGCGAGCCCCATCGTCCTCCGGCGGCCCAGAAGAAATGCAGGAGCGCCAGGGCGGTGAAGATGACGGACGTCGTGTAGCCCAGCAGAAGACTCATCGCGAAAATCGCCTCACTTCTTTCAGGGAGCCTTCCTTCACGTCGAGACGATAGAGCCGGTCCGCGGCGATGCCCGCGAGGGTGTGTCTCGGAGACGTCTCGCCCGGCGGGATGATCTCGATGCGGTCGACGGACGAAGCGGCGCCGAGCCCGAAGTGGAGAGGCACCCACGAGCCGGAAGCGTACGACGGGCGCAGCACGAACTCCTGCACCTGCCTCCGCGCTCCGCTCGTGACGATCACCTTCGTGCCGAGCACCGTGCGCCGATCGGCGCCGGCCACGGGCAGAATTTCCACTGCGTGGTTCGCAACCCGGGTCGAGTTCCTCAGGAGATGAATGCCTCCAGAGACGGCGGTGAGCGCGAGGTCGAGCCGTCCGTCGCCGTCCACGTCTCCGGCCGAAAGCCCGCGTCCCGAGATGCGAAGCCTGGCGAGATCGCCCGAGGTCTCGGTCACGGCGGCGAAGCGGCCCGTGCCGTCATTGCGCCACAGCACGAGGGGCTGATGGTACGAACGATCTCCCTGCCCGTACACGCCCAGACCCTCCTTGCGAAAGAAGCTCCCGAGCGTCGAGAGCAGCCGAGGCACGAGATGACCCGAGCTGGCTACGAGGTCGACAGCGCCGTCGTCGTCGAAATCCACCAGCTCGACGCCCCACTGCACGTAAGGCCACGACGCCGGTCCCATCCCCGAGCTCTCGGTGATGTCCTCGAAGAGCGCGCCCTCCACGTTGTGATACAGCGTGGTCGGCTCGCCCGCGAAGTTCGTCACCGCCAGATCGGGCCGTCCGTCCCCGTCCACATCACCCACCGCGATCCCCATGCCCGCGCGCGCGATCTTCTGGTCCCGCGCGCCGGCCCCGGTCTCGGCGGTCACATCGTCGAACGTCCCGTCGCCGTGCCCGCGATACAGCACGTTCGAGACGCGGTCATTGGCGATGTAGAGGTCGGCCTTCCCGTCGCCGTCGTAGTCGAAGAAGAGGGCGCCGAGACCCTTCCCTTTCTCGTTTCGAGCGTGTGACGCCGCCGTGGATTCCGTGAACGTGCCGTCCGCCCGCTGCAGGTAGAGCGCGCCCTCCTGCCCCGCGTAGTCTTCGGGCATGCGCACTTGCAGCGTCGAGAACTTCTGCTCGTCTTCGTACGACGTCTCGAGATAGTTGGCGATGTAGAGGTCTGCGCGCCCGTCGCCGTTCACGTCGCCGGCGGCCAGCCCCACCGCATAGCGCTTCGCGATCAGGCCGCGCGCCTCGGACAGCTCGCGAAAGGTGCCGTCCCCCTGATTGGAGAACAGCTGGGTCTTTCCCACGCCCGTCACGATGAGATCGAGCCGTCCGTCCGAGTCCACGTCGACCCAGTGGGCCCCCATGGCCCAGCCGCAGGAACGAATCTTCGCGCGCGCCGTCGTGTCCTCGAACGTGCCGTCGCCGCGATTGCGGTAGAGCACGCCGCACGGCCCCGCCTCAGGCTTCTTCCCGTTCCCCGCCGATCCGGTGAAGAAGAGGTCGAGCCGGCCGTCGCCGTCGTAGTCGCCCATCGGCACGCCGCCCCCCATGGTGGCCAGGTTGCGACCGCGGCGCAGGTCCGTCTCGAAGCGGAACGTCAGGCCCGCGCGTTTCGTGATCTCTTCGAAGGTGATGCCGGAGCCGAGGGGCGGCGGTTCAGCGGCAATGGATGCGGGCGGACCCTTGCGCGCGGTGCTTCCGGCGCACGCCGCGCACGCCGTGAGCACGCCGAGCGCCAGCGGGAAAACCGCGCGTCGAAGCCGCCCTGTCGCTCCCTGCATCACGGCTTCGCCCTTTGCTCGCGGCTCGGGCGCGCGTCGCGCAGCACGCCGCGAAACCGCTCGGGCCCCACCTTGCGCGTCACCCACTCACGCAGGAACGCCGCGTCGGGGAAGGCCTCGCTTTCGGGATACGGATATGCGGTCATCGCGTGGAACGGATACGGCTCCACGCGCTCGCCCGAGACCGTGTTCTTGTCGAAATCCTTGTCCCAGCCCTCGGACACGAGCACCCAGTCGCGCCGCCAGCCGCGCGGCACGGCCGGCAGCCGGGCCGCGTCGTACTCGATGCGGATCGCGTCGCCGCCGATGAACGCCACCCAGCGGTCGTCCGTCTTCTGCAGCAGCTCGGTCACGTCGCCGAGCCGCGTCACGAGGCCCGGCACGTCCTCCCAGGCGGGCACGGTGGTGACGTCGTCGTGCACGAACACCTCCGGCCCGTCGGGTGTCTCGCGCAGCCTTCGCGAGAAGCCGCGCTCGGTCAGCGTGGCCCGCGCGGGGAGCAGAGAGGTCATCGTCACGGGCACCCGCGCGTCGTTCACCGT